>CANBEE010000063.1 GCA_947367415.1 uncultured Bacteroidales bacterium | reverse complement strand
GATTAAAGATTAACGATTAACGAAGTTCGCCCACTCACCACTAACCACTAACCACTCACCGCTCACCGCTCACCACTAACCGCTCTTTGACTTATTGATACAACCTAAAATGGCAAAAGGATTTGCTCAGTCAGCCGAGGTGGCCAACTCAGTCAACTGACAAATCTGCTCAGTGAACAAATTATTCAACGATTAACGATGAAAGATTAACGTTTAACGATTAACGATGAAATATTAACGAAGTTCGCCACTCACCACTCACCACTCACCCATAACCACTCACCCATAACCCTTCATCGTATTGACTGCATTTTTTCACCCCAAGATAATGGCACACTCAACTTTTTTTACTTACTTTGCAATATAATAATTATACAATAGCAAATACTATGCAAATACGCAATCTGATTATTTTAGGTTGCATGGCCGCCATGCTCACTACTGCAGGCCATGCTACAGCACAAGATGCACAGAGAACCATCACGAAAGTGGAACCCGTGAGCGTGAGCTGCCCCGTGGGTACGGCTCCGCGCCTTCCCTACCAACTGCTAGTGACCTATAGCGATGGCACACAGGCCTATCGTCAGATACGCTGGAGCAATGCAGCCCTGGCTACCGAGCAGGAGCAGGCCGATGCAGCACGCTACCCCGCAGGCAAGAGCTACACCGTGGAGGGATTCGTCACCGGTGACGACACCACGCCCAACGGCTATCCCATCACCGCCAAGGTGCGCGTGAGCCCCGAGGCATACAAGGTGCCGTCGAACGTGCCCGTAGCCGAGCCTATACCGCTCGACAAGGTGCGCCTTACGGGCGACAACCGCCTCACCTCGAACCGCGACCTCGCTATACGCGAGATACTCTCGTGGGACGTGACACAGCAGCTGTATAACTACCGCGACACCTACGGACTGCCCACCGAGGGCTACACCGTATCGGACGGATGGGACTCGCCCACCACGAAGCTCAAGGGTCATGGCTCGGGTCACTACATGTCGGCCCTGGCCTTCGCCTACGCCAGTGCTACCAACAAGGAGCAGAAGGCCGAGCTGCTCTCTCGCGTGAAACGCATGGTAGACGAACTGCGCATGTGCCAGGAGCGCACCTTCGTGTGGAACGAGGAGCTGGGCCGCTACTGGGAGGCTCGCGACTTTGCCCCCGAGGAGGAGCTGCGCGAGATGAAGGGTACCTGGGAGGCATTTGACCAGCATAAGAAGGAGTGGGAGAAGTATGGCTACGGATACATCAACGCTATCCCCGCCCATCACCCCGCACTCATCGAGATGTACCGCGGCTACAACAACGAGGCTTGGGTATGGGCTCCCTACTACTCTATACACAAGCAGCTGGCCGGACTCATCGACATCGCCACCTACGTGGACGACAAGAAGGTGGCTGCCAAGGCGCTGCTCATAGCCAAGGACATGGGTCTGTGGGTATGGAACCGTCTGCACTACCGCACCTACGTGAAGACCGACGGCAACCGCGAGGAGCGCCGCTCCACACCGGGCAACCGCTATGAGATGTGGAACATGTATATCGCCGGTGAGGATGGCGGTACGGGCGAGTCACTGGCACGCCTGTCAGAGATGGTGAAGGACCCCGTGGAGAAGGAGCGTCTGCTCGAAGCATCCAACTTCTTTGACTCACCTGCATTCTACGAACCTCTGTCGCGCAACATCGACGACATACGCACACGCCACGCCAACCAGCATATTCCCAAAATCACGAGTGCGCTGCGCAGCTTCCGTGGCAACGGCAACCCCTACTACCACAACATTGCCGAGAACTTCTGGGGCATGGTACAGGGTCGCTACAGTTACGCCATGGGCGGTGTGGGTAATGGTGAGATGTTCCGCCAACCCTACACACAGGTGCTGAGCATGAACACCAACGTGTATATGAACCATCGTCGCGAGATGTGCCCCAACCCCACGCTGAACGAGACCTGCTGCGCCTACAACTTAGCCAAGCTGACAAAGGACCTCAACAGCTTCAACCCCGACGACGCACGCTACATGGACTACTACGAGCGCGTACTCTATAACCAGATTGTAGGTTCGCTCCACCCCGAGCACTACCTCACCACCTACCACTATGCCGTGGGACTGAACGCCTCGAAGCCTTGGGGCAACCGCACACCGCAGGAGAGCTGCTGTGGCGGTACAGGTTCGGAAAACCATGTCAAGTATCAGGAGGCAGCCTACTTCACCTCTGACGACTGCATCTGGGTAGGTCTCTACCTCCCCTCAGTGGCCGAGTGGGACGAGCAGGGCATCACCCTGGAGCAGGAGTGTGCATGGCCTGCCGAGCACAGCACCATACGCATCGCCAAAGGCCGCGGCAAGTTTGCCATGAAGCTCCGCATCCCCTACTGGGCAACCGAAGGCGTGAAGGTGACACTCAATGGCGAAGAGGTGGCGGCCGACTATGCACCCTGCAGCTATGTGACCATCCCTGCCCGCAAGTGGAAGAAGGGCGATGTGGTAGAGGTGCACCTCCCCTTCACCAAGCACGTCAACTACGGCCCCGACCGCATGACCACAGCAGCAACCGCACCCAACGAGACCAACACCCCGTTTGCTCCCATGTGGACAGGCACGCTGATGTATGGTCCCTTGGCCATGGGTACCACAGGCATCGACAACTGGGCCGATGCCACCGTAACGCTCGACAGCGACCTGGGCAACGTGACTGCCAACCGCCCCACCACAGAGAGCGGCACACACGGCAACCTCTATACACTCACCGTGGGCGAGCGCACCTTCATCCCCGACTATGCCCTCGACCGCAACCAGACACACTACCTGCGCATTGCCCGCACTGGCAGTCAGGTGAGTGGCGGTGCCGACATCAAGGAGCTGCAGGCACTGATGCTTGTCGTTGCCGAGCGCAAGAAGGCACAGGAAGACTGGCATGCCATGGCTGTGAAGGTACCCGACCACGCACCCTGGGCTCCTCACGGATATGCCCGACTGATGGAGCAGTATGCCGCAGCCGACAGTTTGATAAAGGTTATTGGTGACAGAGAAATCAGCAGCCTGCCCGAGGACCTGATTGCCAATTGTCAATTGTCAATTGTCAATCTGAATGCTGCCATCAACACCATGCGCCCCGGTAACCTTGCCGAGCTGGAAGACCTGAGCGAGCTGCTTCCCCTCATCACTCGCGCCAAGCAGCGCCACCCGAGCCGTAGCAGCGACCTGCAGAAGGCTATCGACTATGCAGATATGGTGGTGAGCTACGTGGGCGACGGTAGTGGTACGCACGACATGATACAGAAAGCGACCACACAGCTGAAGAAAGAGATGGAGAAATGAGAATTCATAATAAAAAAAGCAATAGCCGAGGATTTTTCCTCGGCTATTGCTTTTTTCTTCGACTAAGACTATCGCACCGCGATGCACTCAATCTCTACGCGAGCCTCCTTGGGCAGTGTCTTCACTGCTACGGCTGAGCGAGCAGGACAAACACCTTCGAAGAAAGAGGCATACACCTCGTTCATCTCGGCAAAGTCGGCCATGTCGGCGAGGAACACTGTGGTCTTCACCACATTGGCCATAGTCAGACCAGCCTCAGCAAGGATTGCCTTCATATTGGTGAGTGACTGGCGGGTGAGTTCCTTGATACCGCCCTCGGCAAAAGCGCCTGTAGCAGGGTCAATGGGGAGCTGACCGCTTACAAAAACGATTCCGTTGGCCTCGATAGCCTGGCTATAGGGGCCAATAGCTGCTGGAGCAGCTGCTGTGTTGATTTGCTTCTTCATTGTCATTCGTATTTATATCGTTCAAAAATCCAAATCTGTCCGCGAAGATACACAAAACCCCTCTCATAGCCAAAGGCTGCGATGGAAAATTTAAGCAGCGACTTCCTCTCATGCGGAGGACATGCTATCACTCCAAGTCCTCCACGAAGAGCAGCAGGCGGTTCACCACGTTGACTTCGCTCACGTTGCTGTCAAAGTCGAGCGAGAGCAGGTTGAGTTCGGGCAGGTAGCGCTTGAGCTTATTCTCCACACCACGGCACACGATATGGTTGGCGATGCATCCGAAGGGCTGCAGGCTCACCACATGGGTGGCACCACTGCGTACGGCACTGATGACCTCGGCGGGGAGCAGCCACCCCTCGCCAAACTGGGTGTTGAGGTTGATGACGTGGCTGGCCTCGCGAGCTATGTCGAAGATGTCGTGGAAGGGCTGGTAGTAGCGGAAGGGAGCGCAGAGCTTGTCTGCGCGGCGCATCTGTCGGCGCAGGCCCTCCACCACCGTGGCGATGGGGTTGCCGCGGTTCACGCGGTAGTAGGTGTAGAGCAGCTCGCGTTCGGGAGTGAGCGCCCTCTTCGGGGAGTATGATATCCGTTTCGCTCAGGTGGAGGAAGTCGATGAACGACTTGCGCAGCGAGGGTATGAAGGTGAGCGGACCGCCCACCAGCATCATCGGTGCCCGCAACTCGCAGCCGTGGGCGAGGATCGACACCGTCTGCACCGTCACGGCACGGAAGATAGAGGCCGCGATATCGCTCTTCGCCGCATTCTTGGCGATGAGGTTCTGTATGTCTGTCTTGCAGAATACGCCGCAGCGCGAGGCGATGGCATAGGTCTGCGTGGCCTCCCGTGCCAGCGCATCCAGTGCCGCCACATCCACATCGAGCAGCACCGCCATCTGGTCTATGAAGGCTCCCGTGCCACCGGCACAGTTGCCATTCATGCGCAGGTCTTTCGCCTTGCCCTGCTCGAAGAGCACGATCTTGGCATCCTCGCCACCGATATCAATCATCGTGGCCACCTCGGGGTGACAGTGCTTCACATACTCGGCTGCCGCCACCACCTCCTGCACGAAGTCCAGTCCCTGGCGCTCGGCCACGCCCATGGCCACCGAGCCGGTGAGGCAGATGCTGTACTGCACCTCCTCACCCAGCTTCTGGCGTAGCTGCCCGAAGCAGTGTTCCATACGCCCCAGCACATCGGCATTGTGGCGTTCGTAGTAGGTAAACAGCGGCTTCGCGCTGTCATCAATGGCTATCGCCTTCAACGTCGTGGACCCAATATCCAGTCCCACTCGAATATTCTTCATAATCATCAATCATACTCTATGGGCACAACACATAGTGCCCCAAATCACACTGCAAAATTAACTTGCATCCACTGATTGCAAAAGACCAAAACATTCGAATCTTTGTGCAATTTCTCAAATGCTATTCCTTACATAAACAGTATCAACTCCAAGAATATGACCACTATACCAGCCACGTAGCCCACGAAGGCCATCAGGGAGATATTCTTCAGATACCATGCAAAATCTATCCGCTCGAGCCCCATGGCCACCACACCTGCCGCCGAGCCTATGATGAGGATGCTACCACCCACACCGGCACAGTAGGAGAGGAGCAGCCAGAACAGTCCGTCGGGCGCAAACAGCTGCGCATAGGCGGGGTCGGCACTGGCAGCGATAGCCGCCACGTCTGGCATGGGATACATGCCTATGCAGGCAGCCACCAGCGGCACATTGTCGATGACCGAGGAGAGCACTCCGATGATTGAGGTGATGGTAAACACCTCGTGGATGCTCCTGTCGAGGAAGTTGGCCGTATCGCTCAGTATGCCTGCCGTCTGCAGCCCCGCCACCGACATCAGTATGCCGAGGAAGAACAGGATGGTGGGCATGTCGATATTCTTCACTATTTGCGACACACGATGCTTCGAGTCCTCATTCACGTTCAGCTTCCTGTGCCCATATATCCACTCCGTGACTATCCACACCACGCCGAGCGAGAGCATCATGCCCACATAGGGCGGCAGTCCTGTGAGGCTCTTGAACACGGGAACGAAGAGCAGTCCTGCCACACCCAGGCACAGTACGCCTCGGCTAAACCGCTTCCCCACACCACGGGGCAGTGGCGTGGCCGCCTCCACTTGCGGCAGCATCAGCGTGCCTCCACGCAGCCGCCTCATGGCCATCACCACGGGTATCACCATCGACACCAGGCACGGCACCATGAGGTAGAGGATAAGGCTGCCGGCCGTCACGTTGCCACGCATCCACAGCATGATGGTGGTGACATCGCCTATGGGCGACCATGCGCCACCCGTATTGGCCGCAATGATGATGATGCCCGCGTATATCCAGCGGTCGCGTGCCGTGGGCACCAGCTTGCGCAGCATCATAATCATGATGATGGTGGTAGTCATATTATCCAGCACGGCCGACATGAAGAAGGTGATGAAGGCCAGCGTCCACAGCAGCGTGATCTTGTTACGCGAGGTGATGTGGTCGGTGATGATGCTGAATCCACCATTCCGGTCTATCAGGTCCACGATGGTCATGGCACCGATGAGGAACACGAGTGTCTCACAGGTGCTACCCAGGTGCTCCAGCAGCTTGCTGCCTGTGTCGGCATCGCCCGAGGCCAGCGCATACACCGACCATATCACGGCAAACATGGCCAGCGCCGTGGCCGACTTGTCAATCTTTATTCTATGCTCCAGCGCAATGCACATATACCCCAGAGCAAACAGGATTATCATTGTCAGTATCATAAGAGTCTAATACCATTTTTATGTGAACATACGGTACCCCTATGCCGCAGCAGAGGAGGCCCCGATGAATAAGAAAATATATGGATAAACCGCAGCCCCGAGCCACCCGCAGGTGCCTCAGCGCCACAAACGAGCACATCCACCAAGGGTGCATGCACTCACGATACTACGATACGTATGCTAAATGATGATATGCCTGAAGGCATACACATAGTGGTCGATGGCTCTGGTAAAAGCCACCACGCCCGAGTGGCACAGCATGGCCTCCTCTGAGGCTCGTCGCGTATGTCCGCGCAGCCTGCCGCCACACTCCCTGCACCACTTGCCGCAGACGGTCTTCGCCGAGGTCTTGCCTGCAGCCATATCGGCACTGGGAACGATGACCGCCACCACATCGAGCAGGCGCTGCAGCGCCAGGCTGCCATCCTCGGCAGCTGCCAGGGCATGGTGGGCCGCAGAACTGTCGACCGCTGCAACCACTGCACATGTCATCTCGCTCGCGGAGCGCTCTGCCCCGCCATCCGCCACTTGGCGTGAAGTCATCAGGGCACACACCAGTAGGGTAAAGATGAGTCCTATCAGCTTCTTCATATGCTCATGCGCTTGCTGCACGCAGCGATTACTGCAAAATTACGCATTCTAACACTAAAACAAAAATTTTAGCAAAAATATTGAAAATGGGACGATAAAAAGGAATCAGTCCCCAATACCCTTCACCTTCAACCCGATATTCAGGTTGCGCTGCTCGAAAGTGTCCGTTGCATCGGCTCTTATGTAGCCCACCTTGCTGTAGAGTGGGAATTGCATGCAGCATTGCCGCGCCATTCCGTAGCGCTGCTTGTCGGTCCACTGGCCGCTCAGAGTCCATTGCGCACGAGTCTCTTTGGCGCAGTCGGCGAAGCTGACGGCAATGATGTATCGCCCCGGCTCAAGCAGGAGGGGCTTTTCGGGGGTGACGGTGATTGTCTGTTTCTTGCCTTGAGGAATGTGTGCTATGAGAGGACTTTCGAGCACCTCGGTGTATGTACTGTCGCGATATATCATTATGCTCAGCGTGGCTTCCGCGACGCTGTTCGACACGATGTCGAGGGTCATCTCCTTCAGTTCGGTAGCGTGCCTCAAAGTTAGCGCAGAGCCTACCTCATGGCCTACTTGGTCGGGAGTGAGCATGACGATGGCTCCTGGCATCCGTGTGCCTCGGCGCAAGAGAGTTTTCGGCTTCTGCTTGCCAAGAACCACCACCTCCTGCAACTGCTCTTCGCAGGTGGGAGTCTGGGCACTGCCCCTTGCGGCAGTAAGGGCAAGGAGCAGTGCGGTGGCAACATATTGAAACGTGCGGTTCATATTAGTCGCGATACTCAAGTATGTCGCCCGGCTGACAGTCGAGGGCTTTGCAGATGGCGTCGAGGGTAGAGAAGCGGATGGCACGGGCCTTGCCCGTCTTCAGTATAGAGAGGTTGGCGGGGGTGATGCCCACCTTTTCGGCCAATTCACCCGAGGTCATCTTGCGCTTGGCTAGCATCACATCTACATTTACTATGATTGACATATCTGTTTCTTTTGATAGGATGAGACAATAAGGTTACACGGTCAAGCGGTTCTCTTCGCTCAGGCGAACACCTGCCGAATAGATCATAGCTACACCAATGAGGAGAAGGGGAACCAAGAAAGTGTCAGCCTTAAGTATTATGCGAGGGAAACCATTGATTATGGGGAGATTGGCGATGCTTAGATTATAAAGAAAACATATAGGTGCTGACCACCATAACGTATAGGCATTAAACTTAGAGAAGAATTCTCCGCGCTTAATCAACTTGACGGAATGCAACATAAACACCATAGCAAGCACGTTTATTGCAATTCCAAATAGAATGCACCCACTAAGGATAAGTACTTTCCATACATACCATTCTTCGTCCCATCGACCATAGTCTATCCAACTTTTGGCCTCCAATAGTGTGTATAAAATATTAAACACTCCGAAAAAGATCACAAGACCGGTAACTACCGACATCCGTTTTGAAAGATTGGTTTTCATAATTCAATAAGTTTTTATCGTTTAACGATGCAAAGATAGGTATGTTTTATCGAAAAACAATAAAACATCGAAGAAAAACAATAATTTTAGCACTGTTTAACAGAAAAAGGGAGAAAGAGGCTATGGTAGGCTACCACCCTTACCCGCGCTTGCGGTAGGTGAATGATGCCAGGGTGGCAAAGGTGAGGGCGAAGGCGGCAAGGGCGAGGTAGCTGCCCGAGAGCTCGGCCACGGTAGTGCCACGCAAGCATACGTCACGCTCGGCAGCCGAGATGCTCTATGCCCGCATCCTCCTCAGAGACCCCACGAATACCGTGTCTGCCGTCGCCGACGCACTGGGATTCCCCAACGACTCCTATTTCTGCCGCTACTTCCGCCGCCATACAGGGCAATCGCCCACCGAATACAGGCGCAGCGACGGGGTAGAATGAACCAACACGCCGCAAAGCACCTCGTGTGCTCTGCGGCGTGCATCATATATGGCTATAGCTATCTGGCTGCCTGCTTGCGTAGCGAGAAGTCGAACCGCAGGCCTCCACCGGGGCGGTTGGTGGCGGTGATGGTGCCTCCGTGAAACTGTACGGCATGCTTCACGATGGAGAGGCCGAGGCCGGTGCCGCCCTTCTGGCGCGAGCGTCCCTTGTCGACGCGATAGAAGCGTTCGAAGAGTCGGCCGAGCTGCTTCTCCTCCACCCCACGCCCATCGTCCTCGAAGCGGATGCGGTACTCAGTGGGAGTACTCTCAAGGAGCGATACGTAGATGTGCTTGCCCTCGGAGTAGGCGATGGCGTTCTCTGTGAGGTTGCGGAAGATGGAGGCGATGAGCGAGAGGTTGCCCTCGACGATGATGGGCTCGGTGATGTCGGTGTGCAGGGTCAGCCGTTCGTCGGGCGGCATGATGGTGAGCTCGCTGGCGATGTCGGCAATGATGGCGGTGATGTCCACGGGCTCGCGTTCGATGAGGGCATTGCCATCCTCCATACGGGTGATGAGCGACACATCGGAGAGCAGGCGGCGGAGACGCTCGTTGTTGGCATAGCAGCGCTCGATGAGCTCCTGGCGCTTCTCCTCGCTGAGGTTGATGCCCGACAGCAAGGTCTCGAGGCATACCCCGATGGAGGCCACGGGGGTCTTCAGTTCGTGGTTGATGTTGTTGGTGAGTTGGCGCTTGAGGCGTGTCTTCTCCTGCTCGGCTTCCATTTCGTTGATGCGTTCGATGCTGGCTCCTATGCGTCGGGTGATGAAGTAGGCCAGTATGCTGATGACAAGGCTGATGGAGACCATCACCCCGAGGAAGGTCCAGTCGGCCTCGAGCAGATCGCGCAAGGTGGCGGTATAGGGTATGGCGGTGCGCACGATGGCCCGGTCGCCTCGGGTGGCCGAGTAGAAGTATTCGCGTCCGTCGCTGGCCGATAGTCGTCCGATGTGGTAGCCCGCACCCTTCTTCATGGCCTCGGCCACCTCGGGACGGTGGCGGTGGTTGTCGAGCGAGTCGGGCGGCAGCATATTGTCGTACACTACCTTGCCCGAAGGGGCGATGATCGATATGCGCAACTCCTCGAAGGGCTGTGCGTGACTGCCTATGCACTCGCGGTAGTCCTCGCCATCGTCGATGGCACTCGCGAGGTGACTGTTGTAGAGTTGCAGCTGGGCATTAACGAAGTGGGTCTTGTATTGCTTCTCCCTCGCATACTGGAAGCCGACGAAGCACAGGATGACAGTCCACAGGCAGACGATGAGTATGGTGAACAGTTGCTTGTGGTAGGAATGTTTAGTCGCGGAAGCCATAGCCGAATCCTGAACGGGTTACAATGTATGAGCCATAAGCCCCAATCTTGGAGCGCAGGCGGGTGATGTTGACATCGATGGTGCGGTCGAGTACCACCACCTCGTCGCTCCACACGCGGCTCAGTATCTGTTCGCGCGAGCATATCGTGCCACGGTGATTGATGAGGTAGGCCAGCAGTTCAAACTCCTTCTTGGCCAGTTTAACCTCCTCGCCATCGACGGTGCAGCGCTTAAATTCCATATCGAGCACCAGCCCCTCGACCTGCAGCGTGCGGGGCTTCGTGGCTGTAGGCATACCGTTCTTGCCTGCTGTACGGCGCAGCACGCTCTTCACACGCGCTATCACATTGCGCACGGTGTAGGGCTTGGTAATGTAGTCGTCGGCACCGAGGTTGAGCCCCATCACCATGTCGTCCTCCGTGTCGCGTGCCGTGCAGAAGATGATGGGTATCGCAGCGGTCTTCACATCGGCCTTCATCATCTTGGCCATCTTGATGCCACTGATCTCACCCATCATGATGTCGAGCAGGATGAGCGAGTAGGCCGTGAGGTCATAGGTCAGCGCCTGCTCGGCACTGAAGGCGATGTCCACATCGTACCCCTCATTCTCAAGGTTGAGCCTCAGCACCTCGCAAAGGGTCTCCTCATCGTCCACGATCAATATGCGTTCGGTTGTCATATCCTAATCTATTACGATGCAAAAATATGGATAAAAGCGATACGCTGTACCCTTTGAAAAGAGATTTAACAGAAATGTAACAATCGGCGATTTAACCTAACCTCAACATTTCCGTAACATTTATGAAACATTGTAGGCATAATTTTGCAGCGTCAAAAATGACAATTGCAATGCATCTGATCAGATAAAAGAAAAGGAATTAATCATTAACACAAAACAAGAAGAAAGTATGAAAAAGATGAAGTTTATCGTGGCAAGCCTCGTGGCTTGCGTGGGAATCACAGCACAGGCGCAAGAGACAAAGGCGGCAGAGCCGAAGGGTAAGGCCATCGTGCAGGTGTTCAGTAATTTCAATGCCGATTTCAGCAAGGAGGCCGAGAGCCTGGGCTTCGAATTGGAGCGTAGTTACCTCGGCTACGAGTACAAACTCGACGGCGGACTCACGGTGAAGGGGGTGATGGACATCGGCAAGTCCTCTGATGTGAGCGACTACCAGCGCATGGCGTATATAAAGAACGCGATGCTGTCGTGGAAGAGAGGCAACCTCACCCTAAACGGTGGTTTGATCTCGACCACACAGTTCAACTTCCAGGAGAAGTTCTGGGGCTACCGCTACGTGATGAAGTCGTTCCAGGATCTGTACAAGTTTGGTAGCAGTGCCGACCTCGGTATCTCGGCTGCGTACAGGTTTACCGACTGGCTCTCGGCCGACGCCATCATTGTCAATGGTGAGGGGTACAAGAAGATACAGAAGGGCACGGGCCTCAACTATGGCTTGGGCGCTACGGTGACTCCCGTCGAGGGTCTTCAGGTGCGCCTCTATGGCGGACTGAACGAGGGTGCTACCGCGGCCGATGCCGACCAATGGAACGCAGCCACCTTCGTGGGCTACAAGGGCAAGGACTTCAGCGTAGGTGCCGAGTACAACTATATGGACAAGGCTGGCAGTGCGCAGAGCGGCTACTCGGTGTATACCTCGGTGAACGTGTCAAAGACGGCTGCCGTGTATGCCCGTTGGGATGAACTCTTTGCTGGTAACACCGCGTCAAAAGATGCGGCCATCGTGGGTGCTCAGTTCAAGTTGGGAAAATATGTGAAGGTTGCTCCCAATGTGCGCATGCAGATGGACCGCAAGACTAGTAAGAACACCTACGAGGGCTATGTGAGCTGCTACTTCGGGCTCTAAAAAACGAAGTGTTACAAACGAATGTGTAGAAATAGGTATTAGTTAAGCATTCGTCAAGTTCAGAATCTACACAT
>CANBEE010000062.1 GCA_947367415.1 uncultured Bacteroidales bacterium | reverse complement strand
AGTTCCTTCATCGGCTTTCCTCCCAGACTCACTTTCTCACCACCACGGAAATTCCGTCCGGTATGGCGGTGACTGTAGGATCTTCCTTACCCAGAAGCGCCTTTGCCTTCTCCATTGCCTCTCCAATGGAGTGGGCGGGGATCATGTGCATTTTCTTGACCATCTCGTCGGGCATGTTGGAAACATACACAACGCTGACCTTTAAGAGGATGCGCGCCAGGATCTGGGACTGCCACTGATCCGGGGCGGTCTCGTTACGGCCACGGCTGAGGAACAGATCCATGGTCTTTTGGATGTCCGGCTCGTCTGCCAGCTGGTGGTAGAAATGGTCGCCACCGATGCCGTCATTGCAGGCAGAGAGCATGATGATCACACCGATCAAAATCAGAAGGAAGTTGTCACGGGTAAAGGCCTCCCGCCGGGCCAGGAAGGCAGAGGAATAGCCGTCCCGGTCGCTGCCGGCGCGGTAGTACCGCATTGCCAGCGTAAAGTTGCCGGTCCGCTCATGCACCTTGCCCATGCCGATGTTTGCCAGGGCGTAATAGGCATCCTGGCTGAGGATGCGCTCCCAATATCCAGCGGCATCTTCGTAGCGGCCGTCGTTATACAGCGTAATGGCAGTGCGGACGCCCTGTCCGAAAACTGTGGGCTGCAACACATGAATTCCGCCTAAGCCGGCATCCAGAACCAGAATACAATCGCCCTGGTTTTCTACGGCCACCGGGTTATTGAATGTGCCCTGCTGGGTACCCTTTATACCGAAGGCGTACAGCAGATTGCTACCGCTGTCATATTGGAACAGACGGCTGCGTGTAGCATCCAGCAAAGTGAAGAAACCCAAATCGTCGATGGTGACATCAATGAAATCATCGAGAAGTTGCAGATGGCAGAAAACGCAGAACGCCTCAAGGAAAATTAGGAATTAAGAGTTAGGAATTAGGAGTCGGGAGTTGTCTCGTGGCTACCCTAATGCCCTAACTCTTTTCGTTTTAATTCAGAATTCATATTTAATAATTCAAAATTTAAGAAACATTATGGCTGTAAGTATGGCTGATATTACCAAGCTCCGCAAGTTGTCAGGTGCTGGTATGATGGACTGCAAGAAGGCTCTCGAGGAGGCTGAAGGCGATTTCGACAAGGCAATGGAGATCATTCGTAAGAAGGGTCAGGCTGTTGCTGCAAAGCGTTCAGACCGTGAGGCTTCTGAGGGTTGTGTTTTGGCAAAGGCTGAGGGTGGCTTCGCTGCTGTTATCGCCTTGAAGTGTGA
This sequence comes from uncultured Bacteroidales bacterium, assembly GCA_947367415.1. GTDB lineage: Bacteria > Bacteroidota > Bacteroidia > Bacteroidales > Bacteroidaceae > UBA1189. The sequence goes on along the minus strand of CANBEE010000062.1, from coordinate 11,041 downwards.
AACCGACTTCGTTGCAAACAACGCTGATTTCGTAAAGTTGACTCAGGATATCCTTGACCTCGCTGTAGCTAACAAGTGCCAGACTCTCGACGAGGTGAAGGCTCTGCCTATGGGCAACGGCACTGTACAGGATGCTGTTACCGACCGTTCAGGTATCACCGGTGAGAAGATGGAGCTTGATGGTTACATGACTATTGAGGCTGAGTACGTAGCTGTTTATAACCACCAGGGCAAGAACCAGCTCTGCACACTCGTAGGCTTGAACAAGGTTAACGAGGCTGCAGGTAAGCGTTTGGCTATGCAGGTTGCTGCTATGAGTCCCATCGCTATCGATGAAGACGGCGTTTCTGAGGAAATCAAGAATCAGGAGATTGCAGTAGCTGTTGAGAAGACAAAGGCTGAGATGGTTAAGAAGGCTGTTGAGGCTGCTCTGAGCAAGGCTGGTATCAACCCCGCTCACGTAGACTCTGAGGACCACATGGAGAGCAACATGACTAAGGGATGGATCACCGCTGAGGATGTAGCTAAGGCTAAGGAGATCATCGCTACTGTAACTGCAGAGAAGTCTGCTAACCTCCCCGAGCCTATGATTCAGAACATCGCTAAGGGTCGTCTTGGCAAGTTCTTGAAGGAGGTTTGCTTGCTCAACCAGGAGGACATCATGGAGGCTAAGAAGACCGTACGCGACGTATTGAAGGAAACCGATGCTGAGCTCAAGGTTGTTGCCTTCAAGCGCTTCACACTCCGTGCAGAGTAATCCGATAAGGATAATCGTTTAACAAATATGAATAAGCCTCACCGATTGGTGGGGCTTGTTTTTTTGTCTTGCGCTATATGTTGCAAAAAATGCTTGGCAATGTGACATTATTCATGATAAATGTATATCTTTGCTGAAGTGATTGGCTTTAACGGTAAACGAAAAAAGATCTGGTATGATGAGAAGTCGCTTATTTATTTTTATTCTCTTGCTGTGCTGCACGTTTGGAGTACAGGCTCAGCAGTTGGCCTTCCCTGGTGCAGAGGGCTTTGGTGCTTATGCTTCCGGTGGAAGAGGTGGGCAGGTTGTACACGTGACCAACTTAAATGCTGCAGGTCCTGGGTCTTTGGCTGAAGCAGTCAGTCAACCTGGGCGTTTTGTGGTTTTCGATGTGGGTGGCGTCATCGATATAACGGGAAAGAATGTTACGATTGCCAGTAATGTCACTATTGCGGGGCAGACGGCTCCGGGTGAGGGCATTACAATCTATGGCGGTCGTGTGATAGCATCGAAGAACAGCAATATCATCATTCGATATATACGTATGCGTGGAGGCTCAAGTGTGAACTCTTCCAAGTGTACACTCACGCTGGATGAATGTAGCAATGTCATCATGGATCACTGCAGTGTGTCGTGGGGCCCATGGGACAATGTGCATATAGCAAATGCTAATAATATTACATGGCAGAATTGCATCATCTCTGAAGGCATTGAGCCACAACGTTTCGGTGCCATCACTGATGGTACCCGCAACTGGACTATCCATCATTGCCTTTGGCAGAACAACAAGAGCCGTAATCCGAAGATGAAGTGCTATGTGCAGTATTACAACAATGTGGTATACAACTATACGAATGGTGTGGTTGGCGGGCATTCGGCTGCGGATAACTATCAGGACTTGATGAATAACTACTTTATCGCAGGCCCGAACGGTTCGCCCAAGTACTTTGACCAATGGACTGAGACCGATCATATGTATAGCAGCGGCAACTATTTCGATGGCAATTGCGACGGAGTACTCAATGGCTCACTTGTGACTGATCACCATAACGCTACACCGATGCAGAATCCTTCGCTAAAGTGCTCTGCTCCGATGAACCTCGAGACTGCAGAACAGGCTTATGAGAGTGTGGTGGAGCATGTGGGAGCTTCGCGTGTGAGGGATATTCACGACAAGCGCATTATTGAACAGCTGATCTCATTGGGTAAGAAAGGCTCCTTCATAAATAATGAGCAGGATGTAGGTGGCATAGGTGTTGTAGTCGGTGGACCTAAGATTACAGACACCGATAATGACGGTATGGCTGACGAGTGGGAAGAGGCTAATGGTTTGGACCCGTTAAAGGATGACGCCAATGAATACTCGTTCGACAATGGATACACCAACATTGAAAACTATGTGAATAGCCTTGCCCAAAAGAGTGACTATTTGATGTATCCGCTTAACGTTGCTGCTAAGCTCACTGATGAATCTACGGTTGAACTGACATGGAGTAATGATGCTGAAGGAGTTACCGCTATCGTTCTGGAACAGTCCGAAGATGGTAAGACTTTTGTAGAGATTCAACGTCTGGAAGGTACTGCTACCAGAGCGTCGGTCAAAGGTCTTACTCCGAAAAAGATTTATTACTTTCGCCTGAAAAATGTATCAGATTCTATGGAATCTCTCTATTCGGGGGTAGCTTCTGTCAACGATGAATTCATGCGTGGTGGAGGAGGTATGGCCGCAGGAACTAATCCTTTTGTTCCAACCGAAGGTAAGCTCTACCGTATCATCTGCTATGGTACAGTTCCTTTTAACAGTGGAACCACCATCAATGGTATTCCAAAGTACCTGACCTTTAATACCAACGGTTCTTTGGGCTCTACCGAGGAATTCCTTTGGGATGACCCAGCCTTGCTTTGGAATATAACTTCCGTGGAAGGTGGATTCCATATTAGCAATTATGGAACAAAGAAATACATGTCGGCACAGAATGTTGTCATAGGAAGCGGTGATGCACGCATCGGAAGTTCTGAGACGCCTGTCGTGCTCACCATCAGCTACACGAGTGACCACAACCCTGCGCAGTCGGGTATAAACACGCCCGTATCCATGTATCGTATCAATTGTCCATCCAACAAGGATCAACAGATTCGTGCTCGTGACTTTGCTGACGATTGGGTGTGGGGCTCAGGCACCATTGAAAGAGCCGATATGATATTTACCTTTGCAGAGATAGACTCCTCCCTTGTACGCCTTTTCCTGGCCAAGCTAAACAATACGCTTGAAAGCGCAGAACTCCTGGCTAAGGGAGCTTCTACTGATGTAATATTGGGATATCCTTCAGAAGCCCTAAATGCTTTGATGAATGTTCTTGTAGAGGCGCGAGCGTTCGCTGATGCAATCAACGAACAAAGTTCTCAAGCCGAGGTTGATTCTGTGGTGGCTGTTATCAGCGATGCTGTGAGTGTCTTCGAAGCAACACGAATCTATACGCTTACAGATTTCTCCACTACTATGGCCTATAATATCTATACCTATGGCACAACCAGTAATGCGAGTGCTTCGGGAGCCAATGCAAGTACGGAGCGCCGCTACCTGTGTAGCACCAAGAGTGCTGATGGCCAGCGTGATTCGTTGGTCTATCGCAAAGGATTGTCTGACAATAGTATCAAAGCAGGCAATGTTGATGCTGTTGCTGCAAACAAGGAGGCCCTGTGGGCTCTGAGTGATGCCAGTGGCGGATATGTTTACGTTCAAAACATGGCAAGCGGAGCCTATATGCAAATCGAACAGCACCTTTCAGCTGCACCTGTAGCCGTCTATCCATACTATGCAAAGACCGACAATGGCAAACTGGCATTCTTCCTTGATGCCAGCGAAGCCGCAAATCGCTGTATACAGCTGGGATCTACGGATGCATCTATCAAGGAGGGCCCCGTCGCTTTCTTTGGCGGTCATGCCGACCGTACTCGTATGCGTTGGGTTTTTGAGGAAACGGAGGAGGCTGTGACTTCAATCGAGCCACTGATGCCTAACCATGCCGCAAAGAGAATCACAGGATATTACAATCTTCAGGGCATGCCATTGAACGCAATACCTTTATCTGGAGTGTTTATTGAGGTGGGTGTCAACAAAGAGGGGACTATTGTCACACGCAAAGTGGTGCGATAATCTGATCCTCCTTCTCAGTCTTTCTGATACGGACGTTTAATGTGTCCCTTTCAGCATCCTTAGCTGAAGGGGATTACTTTGTATTCGTATATCCTTCCTTGATTAGTAGCTCCACCACTTTTGGCTTAAAGTCACCTTGAATGATTATTTCTCCGTCTTTGGCCGAGCCACCTACGCCGCAGCGAGTCTTTAGCAACTTTGCCAATGCTTTCAAATCATCGTCGGTACCAATAAAACCACGGACGATAGTCACTGTCTTACCGCCACGATGGTTCTTCTCCATCTGCACACGCAATTTCTGTTGCTGCTTGGGGAGTGTCTCCTCTTCAGGTTCTTCGTCCGTTATGTAGTTATAATCGGGGTTGGTGGAATAGACCACCTGTAGGCGGCTCTTCCAATCGTTATCTTTTGCCATGATTGAAATCTGTAAATAGTGAATTGCAAGAGCAAATATAGTGAAGTTTTTCGCTGCATGTATCATCTGTCAAGAAAAAATGTTACTTTTGTACTGCAAAGTAAAGAAACTATTCGAAACATACATCAATCATACATACGAGCATGAAGATTATTTGCGTAGGCATGAACTATGCCGAACACCATAGAGAGTTGAATGGAGCAGCTACGCTTCCCGAGGCTCCTGTGATATTTATGAAGCCTGACTCGGCAATTCTCAAGGGAGGCAAACCTTTTTTTATCCCTGATTTTGCTGAGCGTTTCGACTATGAGGCCGAACTGGTGGTGCGCATCAATAAGCTAGGCAAGAATATCGCTCCGCGCTTTGCTCATCGCTACTACGATGCAGTTACAGTAGGTGTTGACATCACAGCCCGTGATATGCAAGAGCGTTTCCGACGTGAGGGTCTTCCTTGGGAACTCTGCAAGGGATTCGATGGCTCTGCTGTGTTGGGCGATTTTGTCCCTGTTGAGCGCTTTGCTCATATGCAGAACATCCGTTTCTGCCTCGATGTTGATGGCAATACCGTACAGCAGGGACACACGGCAGATATGCTTTTTGGCGTAGATCAGTTGGTTAGTTACGTAAGTCAGTTCTTTATGCTCAAGACTGGGGATCTCCTTTTTACAGGTACTCCTGTGGGCGTAGGTCCATTGCAGATTGGACAGCACGTCGAAGGGTTCCTTGAGGGTGAGAAGGTGCTGTCCTTCAATGTTCGATAAGGAATCAAGTTTTTTCTTTTCGTTTCTTGTACAGCTGGTATGAGTTGAATACGTTGTGCCATACGCTGTAGCATCCGCCGGCAATAGCTGTGACGGGCGTGAGGAAGGTGTAGGCCATCCAGATGGCAAAGACAGTGTTCTTCTGCCCGATGGCTTGTCCAGCAGCAATGTGGTCGCCCGAAGAGCGCCCTATCCTGCGCCCTACGGTGAACTGCGCCCAGCAGCAGACGAGCGTGACGAGGGCTATGCCGAGGAGCGTGGCTACGGGTACGTTGCTGTGGACGATAGAGCGTGTGGTGACGGCGATGGCCATGGTGAGTGCTACGGTCCATAGGTAGAAGGCGGCATCACCGGTGTTCTGTAGCCGTCGGGCCAGGCGCGGCATGGTGTATCGGATAAGCCATGCCAGCAATAGTGGACAGATGAGTGTGGGGAATACGTGGCGCAGCACCAGGAGGAAGGTGGCGAGGAAGGTCTGCCCTTCGTGCGGATTGACCAGCGGCACGATGAGCGGGATAAACAATGCTGCGGCGATATTGATAAGCAGTATGTAGCTCGTCAGATGAGCGGCACTGCCACCGAGCTTGGCACATACGACAGCTGCTGCGCATGCCGTGGGGCAGATGAAGCATATCATCGCACTCTCTACAAGTAGTCGGCCTGGCAGGTGAGGGAAGGCAATGAGCAGGGCTGCCATCAAGGCAAACATGCCCACCTGTATCAGCAGCAGCCAGGCATGCCATCGGCAGGGCTTGAGCTCGGTAGGGCGTAGCTTGCAGAAGGTAAGGAACAGCATGCCGAAGATGAGCGCAGGCTGCAGGATGCTGATGCCACGGCTCACCACAGCGCCTGTGCCTGCGGGCAGGGGGAGGGCTGCATAGATGAGGTAGGAGAGGGCGCCCAGTACCATGGAGATAGGGAGTGCCCAGTTCTTGTAGAAGCGGAGAAGCATTATACAAGGTGTGCTATCAACTCCTCGCGGTCGCCATAGAGCATGTCGATGACGGGAATCTCTATCATCGTGTAGGCGCCGGGCTGCTGACGCATGGTGGCTCGGGCTACATTGACCAGCACTTGGCTGGTAAGGGCGGGATTGTTGATGCGCATGTTGAACTCGAAGAGCTGGTTCTGGGTCGTGCCCGATACGCCCTTGCGTGTGAGGTTGACGCCGTGGCCCATATCCTTGAGGTCGTCGACGCAGGGTACCTGTATCACGTGGGTCTCATCGTTCACGAAGTAGGGGTCGGCCTTGATGGCAGCAGCCACCTCGTCGAGGTTGTAGCCCTCCTTGAGTTCGATGTATACCATGCGGCGATGGATGCCGGTGCCTACGGGGATGGTCATGGAGAGGGCGTTCTGTACTCCCTCGATGGCCTTTACGGCTACGGTGTGACCCATGCTCATGCCAGGACCGAAGTTGGTGTAGCTGATGCCCTTGGGGGCAAGGCTCTGCATGAGTGAGCGCACGATAGAGTCGCTACCCGGATCCCAACCTGCCGAAATGATGGCTACGGTGCCGTGCTCCTTGGCTGCTGCATCGAGCGAGCGGCGCAGGTCTACAATCTTGCTGTGGATGTCGAAGCTGTCGACGGTGTTGATACCTAGGGCGAGGCACTCGAGCGCATACTGCTCTACGCTGCGTGTGGGAGTGGCCAGGATGGCTACATCCACATCGCTGAGTTCGCTGATGTGCTTCACTACGGGGTAGGGAGCCAGCTCTGCTGGGCGGTCGGCATCACCATTGCGGCGCACTACGCCTACCAGTTCCATATCGGGTGCTGCTTCCAGTGCTTGCAGGGCAAACTTGCCTATATTGCCATATCCTACGATGGCTACTCTAATCTTTTTCATCTTAATCTCTATTGATAAGTTATCCTATGATGGGTGCAAAATTAATGCAAAATTTTTGGATACAACGTTGGCTTGCGATAAAATGTTATCTCCTTATCCATACCTTGCGGGTAGCTGTGCCCTCTTCCGTGGTGACGCTCACGATGTAGGCTCCCTCGGGCCATGTGGCGGTGTCGATGGTGCCCTGCATGGCCTGTGGCGCCATGGTGCTGATGGTGTGGCCGTGGGTGTCTGATACCTTTATTATATTAATAGGTATGGTAGATGTGACGTAGAGCCCGTTGCCTTGCGTCGCAACCATGATACCATCGTCATTGAGGCTACTGATGTTGCTGGGGGTTCGCAGCCAGAAGCTCATGGCGTTGTGCTCATAGGGTTTCAACTCTGTAGCCTGCTCACCTGTGACAGATGCAATGATGACTGCATACTGCCCTATGGGCGCATTGAGGCGGTGGGTGATCTTCAGCTCTTTCGTCTCGTTGCGGCCTAAGGAGAGTGCGCTGACGGCCGAGTTGCCCACCATCTGCTCGGCGCGGTTGAAGAAGACTGCTGCAAACTCGCCGTCATCATAGTCGCCCTTGTTGGTGATGGGGGCGGTGACGGTGAAGAGGTCGTTGGGGTGGATAACGTCGCTGCCGTCCTGTGCGGTGACAGTGACTGCTCCGTTGAGTTGGAACATGCCTGGAAAGATGGGCTTGGCATTGACCGTAGTCTCGGTCACCATGAGTTCGTCGGGGCCTATGGGTGTGAGGTAGCTGGCATTGGAGTTGGTAGAGTCACACACGGCCACGATGTCGTACTTGCCTGCCTCTACTTCAATGTTGTCGGTGCTGTAGGTGAAGGTGCGTGTGGCTCCTTTGGGTATGCGGGTGAGGATGACTCCTACGTATTGGCGTACCAGGTTTTCATCGCTGGTCTGCTTCTGCATCAAGATGCCGAGGTAGGAGTAGAACTCCTCGCCCTCGTTCTTCACGGTGAGGCTGAACGATGCCTTGCGCCCGTTGTATAGCGGCGTGAGCACCGTGGGCTTGGCTGTGAGCGACAGCTTCGATGAGTGGGCGGGCTCGGTGAATGTGGTACCCTTGGGACTGATCTTCACGGAGAGGTAGTTGGGCATGTTGACGGGCGCGTTCATCTTGATATATTCCGTAGTGCCCTCCTCCTTATGTATGAGGTAGAGGCGATAGCTGCCATCGGCAAGGTCTGTCGGTATGGTAAACTTGAAGGTGGCGCCTTGGGTGCCTCCTGTGAGTTCGGTGAGGCTCTTGAGCTGCTTGGTCGATAGGATGGCGCAGAGCGAGTCGCTGGTGTTGTAGAGCGCGGCCGACACCTCGCCTGTGAAGCTGCGCAGTCCGCAGTTGTAGAACGATGCCGTCACCTTGGTCTCCACGCCGCTCATCACGATGGCTGCTCCAGGGATGATGGCCTTGTTGAGGTGCAGGTGGGCCACGTGGGTGGAGTTGTCGGTAGGTGGCTGTATCTGTGTGAGGGCCGATTGCAGGTAGTTGTATCCTCCCATGCCGCTACCTATGCCCAGCACCTCGGGGTTGAGTGCTGCCGATTGGTAGTAGCCGTCGCTCATGCCGCCCCAGCCCCAGTTGTAGTGAAACATGCCGAAGGCATCGTAGCCGTCGCACACGAAGGCATGTCCACCCTCTACGCCCTCGCCGAAGTGCAGTATGGGGCGTCCCTCGTCGAGCTCGGCGCGTAGCAGGGCTTCCCAGTCGGCCTCGTTGAAGTAGGTGCGGTCGATATATTCCATGTCGTCATCGTAGCCGAAGTTGCGCTTCAGGGCGTTGGCAATGTCCTTGGCCGTGGCGCCGCTCCCGTAGGGCACATAGTCCATGCGGCAGGCCACGCCCACGTGATAGCTCAGCTGGGCTACGGCCTCGGCCTGCTTGTCGGTGTATGTGCCGTTGTAGCTGTCGAGCATGTTGGCCCAGTCGTAGGTGGCCTCGGCAAAGTTTACCGAGAGGGCTATGCCCATGGATTCGGTGGAGTAGCTGCGGCTGCCGATACCCTTCTCGGGGTAGCGGTGAAACTTCATGATCTGTGCCGCTGCCGTAGCCACGCAGCCTACGGGCATGGGGTTACCGGCTTCGTCCTTGGGACACAGGCGGTTGAACGGAGCGTCCTGGTTCCACTCTATGCCGCCGAGCAGAGGTTTTACACCCTTGCCTATGGGACCCTTCTGCAGGGTGGCGCTGTAGTGGCTGTCGTCGGTGAGGATGTGCTGCTCGTCGAGCGACCGTATCTGCTGGCTATATCCGTCGAGTAATGCCTGCAGCTGTATGGGCATGTTGTCATAGGAGAACGTTCCCTCCAGTGAGTAGCCCAGTATCTCGTGGGCGCGGTCGTCGGCGGCCACGATTACGAATCCCTGTTCGCCTGAGGCATTGAAGGCATAGAGCTGTTGCTCTCCGCCTTGGCGCGTGGTCGTGGGTGATACGTAGTGGAGCTGTGTGCCCTGCCGCGTGGCAGAGGTCAGCTGCGATGTGTAGAAACGCTCGGCAATGGCGTGTGCCTCATCGGCACTGAGGCGACGTGCCCATGCATCGGTGCTGCTCATCAGAAGTGCAATATTTACACAGATAAGGAATAATCTTTTTACCATAACTAATACTTATATAAAATAGCAGTTGCAAAGGTACAAAAAAACTGTCAATCAGTTTTATATATGAGAAAAAATCTGTTACTTTGCGCCCGATTTATAAACGAACATATCGATATGAAAAGATTTACTCTATTTGCAACCGCCTTGCTATGTACGGCTGTGCTGATGGCACAGACCACTGACCCTATCATCCGCTCATGCTCTGAGGAGTACTATGAGTATGGTACTGACGGATGGATCAAGATGATCACCCTCAAGAAGACCTACGATACCGCCGGCAACCTGTATCAGCAGGTCAAAACCGAGGATGCGCTGACCGAGCGCCGCACCTTTACGCACGATGCCGAGGGACGGCGGACGAGCGTTGTCATCGAGCACGACACTGAGGGCTGGGGCGAGTACCAACCCTCGGAGAAGATTGTCGATGGGTATGACCCCATAGCCAAGGAGTTCAACGTGGTGCATGCCAAGTACATCTGGGACCAGGTGGAGCAGGACTGGGTGATGACCGACGGTAGCAACTTCCGTGATGTGGAGCGCGATGCTAACGGCAATATCACCTCCATCATCATCAAGTCGTACTTTACTCACGTGGCTGCTATCGTGCCTCACACGAAGACCACTATTACCTACAACGCCGAGGGCAAGGCCGAGAGCTACTCCATACAGTCGGCCTCGGACCACGATGCCACTACGGGCGTCACCACTTGGGGGCGTGCCAATACCTATAAGAATATAGAGTGGGAGAACACCGACGGGCAGCTCTATCAAGACGTGAACGCTATGCTCATAGGCCCTAACCGCATGAAGTATGCAGAGCAGTATACGGGCAATACACACAGGGCGACAATCTCTGTAACGTACGAACCGGGTACGAAGAATTTCGAGTCTGTGATTGACTACGTGGCACAGGTGCGCAGGGAGGTGCATACCTATAAGGAACTCGATGCCAACGGTAGCTACATAGAAACCATCGTCACCTATACCGATAAGAATGAGGACGGAAAGCTCTCCGATGACGAGGGTAGAACCAACTATATCGAACGTTACTACGACGAGCACGGCAACGAACTTTCGTACATAGAATATGTCAACGATGTACAGGATGCCGGCAGCAAGTTTACATATACCTACGATGCCGACGGCAACTTGGTAGAGATGGTGGGCGAGAAGTGGATGCCTACCTATAACGCAACCGGAGTGCTGGTGTCGAGCGAATATGTCAAGGCACAGCGTATCGTCTACGGCGACTATCAGAATGTGAATACCTCAATTGCCACAGCGCTTCCGCACGATGGCGCCCTGCAGGTATACAACCTTCACGGCACGCTGGTGGCTACCTCTACGGAGAACTTGCCTGCAGGCATCTACGTGGTGCGCCAAGGTGGCAAGACCTTTAAACTCATGCGCTAACGCGATTGCGTACGTGAATCTCACCCAATAATTGCTCAAACTTCAGTTTGTAACTGTTGTGACAGTATTTTCA
>CANBEE010000061.1 GCA_947367415.1 uncultured Bacteroidales bacterium | reverse complement strand
GTGTATAAAGGATAAAAATAACAAAACCAATTATTAATTTAATTCATTAATTCTATGAAGAAAAGATTTATTTCTTTTGTTTCGGCTGCCATGGTAGCATTCGTTTCGTTTGCTCAGGTATCCGAAAAGGCAGTTCAGTTTACTGCCGTACAAGATGAAGCTAGCCTCGTTGCCGGTAAGCGGTATATCGTGGTTGCTGAAGCTGAAGAAGGCTTGGTGGCTTTGTCTGACCAGTACAATGGTACGACATCCTACCGTCTTCAATCTGATGTGCTCACAGTAGAAGATGGTGCTGTTGTGGCTCCCTTTGCAACAACTGTATCTGAAGAGAACCAAGCCGTTCCTTACGTGTTGCAGCTTGAAGGCGCTCCTGGTGAGTGGAAGCTTTATGATGAGGCAAATGGAAAGTATCTCCATTGGACTTCTAAGCGTTCTATGGAACTTGACGAGGAGGGCTCTGTATGGTCAATTACTATCAATGAGAATGGTGAGGCAGAAATCGTATTGGAGGGCCAAGACCGTGTGGTTGAGCAGATTATCGACCGCACATTGTGCTATGGTGCAGAAGGCCAGCGTTTTGCTTGTTATGCAGATCCCAAAATCCAGACAGCTGTTAAGCTCTACGAATCTGTTATGGCGAATAGCTTCATTGAGACATTTGCAGAGTTGGAATTGCTTACAGAAGCTTATCCTAGCATGTATGCGATCCCTGCTGTAAGTGAGAAGTTCTTTGCAGTGCATGAAGCAGGATATGCTATCAAGGATAATCTTTTAGCAGCTTCTGATGAGGAAATTGATGCTCTGTCAGCTTCAATCAACGAAGCTATAGCTTATGTTAAGGCTATGGATGCTAAGTATAATGAGTTCAAGGATCTTTTGCTTCTTTGCTATGATTATCAGGACAACTCTACCGCTTCATCTGAAGTAACTGCCGCTTTTGCAGAGGTGGTTGAATTATATGCAGGTTATCAGTGGAGTTTCCCCGCCGCATCAGTTGAAGAGTTTGATGCTATGATTTTTGAGCTGAAAAATGCAAGTTTCGATTATGCTGCTGAGGCTACTCCTAATGATGGCTTTGAGTTTGATTGTGTTGTATATGAGTCTGCTTGGGTTGGTGCACTTCCCGCAGATGCTATGGCTACCTATCTTTATAATACAAGTGCCAAGGCGTTTTTGGGTGCTGGTAACTCTTGGGGTACACAAGGATCGTTTACCACTACTGGCGTAGAATGGACTCTTGGAGGTGGTAACAATGTGTATACATTGGACGGCCAAATCAGCAATGGTGGCAATAGCCACTACTTCGGTGGTGAGTGGACTGATGCTGCTGCTACTGATTTTGTTTTCGAGTTGGTGGGTAAGAATCTCTTTACTCTGAAGTTTGGTGATAAGTACGTAGCTTATAATGGAACAAATATTGTAGCCAACGTTACTGAATTGAATGATGGTTGTTATTGGCAGCTCGTAACTAAAGCTGAGCGTCAGAGCAAGTATGCAGAGGCTTCAGAAGAAGAACCTGCTGATGCTACATTTGAAATCTCCGGTGCAAACTTTGGCCGTAACGACGGTCACAATAGTGCATGGTCTGGCTCACCTGCTCTTGGTGGCGCAAATGAGAACTTCTGTGCAGAGAAGTGGAACGCTGGTATCGTTGAGGTTTCTCAGGTTCTCCGCGGTATGCCTGCTGGTATGTATCGCCTGAGTGCCCAAGGTTTCTATCGTATGGGATCAATCGAGGCTGCTGCTGCAGCACGTACAGAGGGTACAGAGGTCCTTAACGCAAAGTTCTTTGCTAATGGTGATAGCATTGCAATAATGAGCGTAATGGAAGAATGTGATAAGTTAGCTGAGGGCCAAAATTATCCCGGTTTTGGTAAAGCCCCCAACTCTATGACTGAGGCTTCACATTACTTTAGCGCCGGTTACTATGAACATACTATTAAGTTCGAATTGGCAGAAGGTATTGATACCATTAAGCTTGGTGCTACCAAGACTGGTAGCGTAGATGCTGACTGGATGATTTTCGACAACTTCCGTCTCGAGTATCTTGGTGCAGCTAACATTGTTGTTGAGTCTCCTTGGGTAGGTACATTACCTGCTGACGGTATGGCTGCTTATATTTATAATACAAGTGCAAAGGCATTCTTGGCTGCAGGTAATTCTTGGGGAACCCAAGCTTCTTTCACCGAGACAGGTGTTGAATGGATTCTTGGTGGCGGTGACAATGTTTATACATTGGATGGAAAAATCAGCAATGGCGGTAATAGCCATTTCTTCAATGGAACATATACAGATGGCGTTGCTACAGATGTAGTTCTTAAGAGAGTTGGAAAGAACCTCTTTACACTTAAGGTGGGTGATAATTATATCGCTTACAATGGCACAAGCGTTGTTGCTAATGTTGCTGAGGTGAACGATGCTTGTTATTGGCAGTTTGTAACTAAGGCTGAGCGTCAAGCTTTGTATGCTACAGCTACAGCTACTGCTCCTGCTGATGCGACATTCGAGATTTCTGGTGCCAACTTCGGTCGTAATGATGGTGCTAATAGCGCATGGTCTGGTTCGCCAGCTTTGGGTGGCGCAAATGAGAACTTCTGTGCAGAGAAGTGGAATGCTGGTGTCGTTGAGGTGGCTCAAGTTCTCCGTAATATGCCTGCTGGTACATATCGTTTGAGCGCACAAGGCTTCTATCGTATGGGTGACATGGGCCCTGCTGCAGAGGCTCGTACTAATGGTACAGAAGTACTGAACGCTAAGTTCTTTGCAAATGGTGATAGCATTGCTATCATGAGCGTAATGGAAGAAGCTGGTAAGCTTGAAGGTGTTGGTAACTCTGGTTACACAGGTTACGGATTGGCTCCTAACTCTATGGGTGAAGCTTCTCAATTCTTCAGCGCTGGTTACTATGAGCATTCTCTTATCTTTACATTGGAGGCCGGTGTTGATACCATCAAGTTGGGTGTTACAAAGACTGGTAGCGTAGATAGAGACTGGATGATTTTCGATAACTTCCGTCTCGAATACTTCGGTGCTGCTGGTGAGGAGAACTTCTTGGGTAATGGTGTTATCACCTCTATGCCTGAGGGTGACCACTATGTATACTATACTGATGCTGAGGGTAAGAACCACTTCTTGAATGCTGCAGGTACAAACAACTGGGTAGTATCTGATGTTCCTACTGCTGTTACATTCTCTGCTGGTAATACAACAGAGGATCCTTATGCTGGCTATGCAAGCTTTATGGCAAGCAATGGCTTCTATATGTCAAATGCTGCTAATTCTGATGGCTCTGGTGCTATTAAGACAGAAACCATTACTGGTGGTAATGGCTCTAAGAAGCGTACATGGGAAAGCCAGGTATTCTATAAGAATGGTGCCGGCAAGCATGCAATCCGCTTGACCAACTCTAAGGGTACAAGCTGGGGTGCTAACTGCTTCGTTAACATTGATCCTGCTACATTGGTAGTCGTTTCTGGTCAGCCCTCACTTGCTGATGCTCTCTACTTGTGGGAGGTCGCTTCTGTTGACGATCCTCGCTTCACAACAGAGGCTCTTAAAGGCTTGCTTGAGCAGGCTGAGGCTCTTACTGGTGCATGTGATAAGGATGTAAAGGCTGCTTTGGATGCTGCTGTAGCTGCTGCTAAGGCTGTCGAGGGTTCCGATATTCATGCTGTTAAGACTGCTCTTGAGGCTGCCATCGAAGATGCAAAGGCTTCAATCGCTGAATATGCAGTTCTGTATCAGACTATTGAGAAGGCTAACTCTATGTTGGTAGAGGATATTACTCCTTATGATGATCTTGCAGAGGCTGTAGAACTTGCTGAGATCCTTTATACTGATGGTACTGTAGAGGAGAATACTCTTGCTGACTTGGAGGCTGCTTTGGCTGCGTATATTGAAGCTATCGAGGCTTATGTAGTTGCTGATGCTGTTGTTAATGGCACATTCGGTGACGCTTCTGCAGCTTCTGTAGACGGTTGGACACAGGTTGGTGGTGAAACGGGTAAGACCGGTAACCACAACAAGTGGACAAACGTAAATGATGGCTTCTTCGAGCAATGGAAGAACACCTTGCCTGATGTGGAAATCTATCAGGAGATTTCTGGTCTGCCCGCAGGTACATATACCTTCGCTGCTTATGTTGTAGCTTGCCAGCAGAACAATGACGATTCATACGAGGTTAGTGGCGTGAACTTGTTCGCAAACAGTGATTCTGTAGCTATCCATACTATCAATATTGACCGCAATGATGCTAATAAACTTGCTGGTGCTGAGTTTGTAATGGTTACAACAACTATCGCTGCAGGTGAGACCTTGAAGGTTGGTATGAGTGTTAAGAGCACTGATGCTAACTGGATAGTAATGGACAACGCTAAGTTGTATAACTTCGGTGAGGGATATAATACAGCTAATACTACAGGTATTGACGAAGTTGAACTTGGCGAGGTTGCTGGCCGTGAGTTCTTCAATGCTGCTGGTGTAGCTGTTGATGCTCCTGTTCAGGGTATTACTATTGTGAAGACCACTTACACCAATGGTGTAGTTAAGGTTTCTAAGGTTTTCGTTAAGTAATTCGGATTACTTTCGTAAACGATATAAGGGATGTGCCGATTGGCACATCCCTTTTTCTTTTCTTTATAGAGGGCTGTAAAGATGGATTTTTCTAACTTTCGTTCACGGATATTTGGCTTTTAATTTTGCTTGTGCTATTTTTGTACTGAATCTACCTTTTATATGTCATACTCAAAGCCATCTGTTATGAAAAAGAAAACGACACTTCTATTCATCCTGTTGTGTTTGATTCAAGGTGTACAAGCCAAGATAAATCGAAAGGCTCTGTTGCAACGCAATAGTCCCATTGTACATACGTTTGACTCGTTGGCTTCTTTGTCCGTAGGTAATGGTGGCTTTGCTATGACGGTTGACCCTACGGGCTTGCAGACCTTTCCGCAGCATTATTCTAAGGGAATTCCTCTCGGCACGCAGTCTGATTGGGGATGGCATTCTTTTTCTAATCCCAAACACTATGTTCCCGAGGATGCTTTGAAGGACTACGACTTTGGGCGTGGCCGTATGGAACCCTATTCAGTGCAGTTCAACGAAGCTGGAAGACAGCAGAGCGCATCTAATTGGTTGCGTGAGAACCCCCATCGCTTGCACCTTGGCATCGTGGGCTTTGAGCTGCCTTCTACGGTTAGCTTTGATGATTTTGCCGACTTGTCGCAGACATTGATGCTGGGTAGTGGTATTATCCATAGTCGTTACACTTTGCAGGGTACTCCGGTGGAAGTGAAGACTGTATGCCACCCGGAGCGTGATCTTATTGCAGCGCGTGTCAGTGCAGGGCAGCCAATGCCTATTAAGCTTCACTTCCCATATCCTACGGGAGTACACGCCGACGATGCTTGTGATTGGAATTCCGATAGCAAACATTCGACAAGTCTTGTCTCGAAACGCAACAATCTGGCTGTGTTCAAGCGTACCCTCGATGCTACTACATACTATGTGGTGGTGCAGTGGCAGGGTGATGTGTCTATCGTGCGGAAATCGGAGAACTACTTTGTGCTTACTCCGAAGAAAGGCGACTTTGCCTTCTCGTGTGAATTCCTGCCGACTTTCCCTACTACATTTGCCGACCATACACTGCCCTCTTTTAGGGAGACCGCTGAGGCCTCGGCTGCAGAATGGGCAAGGTTCTGGAATGAGGGCGGTATTGTGGACTTCTCCTTGTGCACTGACCCACGTGCCCCTGAATTGGAGCGCCGAGTTGTGTTGAGCCAGTATCTAATGGCTATACAAGCAGCTGGCGATACACCTCCCCAGGAGACAGGGCTGACCTATAACTCTTGGTTCGGCAAGTTCCATCTCGAAATGATCTGGTGGCATCAATCGCATTTTCCTTTGTGGGGACATGCTGATAAACTCGACCATACACTATCGTGGTATGAAAAAGCACGTCCTATGGCCCGGCATATTGCAGAGCGTCAGGGGTATGAAGGCATTCGCTGGATGAAGATGACGGATCCCTCAGCTGCTGAGGCCCCTTCAAAGGTGGGTAGTTTCCTTATCTGGCAGCAACCGCACCTGATTCATCTGGCAGAGCTGGTCTATCGTGCCAATCCCTCGAAGGAAACGTTGGAAAAGTACTTCAAGCTGATACAGGAGACTGCCGAGTTCATGTATTCGTTTGCTGATTATGATGAGCCTAATGACCGCTATATATTAAAAGGTATCATCCCTGCACAAGAGACACTGCGTGCTGCCGAGACGGTGAATCCTCCTCTTGAACTCTCGAGCTGGCACTATGGACTGTCTACTGCTCAGCTGTGGCGTGAGCGTATGGGAATGAGGCGTGTGCCAGAGTGGGACGACCTGCTTGAGAAGCTCTCTCCCCTTGCTGCCGATGACCAAGAACGCTATTTGGCTGCTGAGACGGCTGCAGACTCGTACACCAATACCCGCTACTTGACTGACCATCCGGCTGTTCTGGGCGCTTTGGGCATGTATCCGGCAAATCGCTTGATAGATACTAAGCTGATGAGTAATACGCTGCATACCCTTTGGGATTTATGGGGCTGGGACACCAGCTGGGGCTGGGACTACCCGATGACAGCGATGTGTGCAGCCCGTTTGGGAGAACCCGACAAGGCGGTTGATGCGCTGCTTATGAAGGAGACCAAGAATACCTACTTGCTCAACGGACATAATTACCAGTCGTCGCGTCTACGCTTGTACTTGCCCGGCAATGGAGGTTTGCTTACTGCCGTTGCCATGATGTGTGCAGGGTGGGATGGAAGCAACGGAGTTAACCCTGGATTCCCGACCGACGGCACTTGGAATGTGCAATGGGAAGGGCTCCAGCCGATGCCGTAGGCGGTTTTGTCAAGATTTATCACAGGCTTGATAAAAAATTATCACCATGGTGAAAAAAGCTTTTCACAGGTATGAAAAATTATTATCGCAGGCATGAAAAAATGTTGTCACAAGCTTCTCGGTATTCTTCTGCTGTTGCATTCGCTTTCCGCCTTTGCATCATCGGAGGAGCGCACCTTACGCTATTTGCCCGATGGCGAGGATTTTGTCATTGTGAATGGCGACCGTAAGTTTACTCGTGCTCTCTACGGCGGACATACAGGCTTTCGTCTGGAGACAAGCGATGTGCCTGAGTTTGCCTTCTACCTGCCTCACATGGGAGGAAATCTATCTTTCTCCTTGCAACATGGAGCACGATGCATCTTGCTGAACGATGCCGATAGGGTAGAGGCGCGTTACCGTGCAGGAAGCCGTATCTATCATATTTCAGACTCACTCCTTGGTAGTGGGACCCTTACCATTACCGCCCAGGCCTGCTACACCGAAGATGCAGCCATCTGGCAAGTCTCAACCAAAGATATGCCTGCCGATATAGCACTACTGTGGCTCTATGGTGGTGCTTCGGGCAGTCGCTTTAGCCGTGAGGGCGATATGGGTGTCGACCCTATCGATTGTTTCCACCTGAAACCTGCCTATTGTAAAGGCAATGACTATACGTTACAGGGTGAGGGCTTTAAGGTTCTCTTTGGCCAGCAGAGTCGATATGGCGAGAAGACTCTTTATGCTACGTTTCCGCCACGGACGAGCATGGCCGTCAGTCAGTTGGCGGTGGAGCGCCCCGAGCTGACAGATGAGCCTGACTGTCCTGTGATGAGAGGCTCCATCCCGCTCTCCTCAGGTAGCCACACCTATTATATATATATAGGGCGCGACCGCCAGCCCTTATATGTGGAGTTGGACTCGCTCTTTGCCGCCACGGAGAAGGAACGCACACGATTGGCCTCGCAGCTTCGCATCACTACTCCTGATCCCTACTTCAATACCGTTGGCGGCGCTCTTTCTGTAGCTGCCGATGCCATCTGGAACGATGAGGTATGGCTTCATGGCGCCATCGGTTGGCGCACTCCGCTGGTTGGTTGGCGTGCCGGGTATACGGGCGATGCCCTCGGCCTGCACGACCGAGCCCGTACACACTTCAATAACTATGCCACTTCGCAGGTGACCGAGGTGGAGCCTACCATCCCGCATCCGGCTCAAGACAGTGCCCTCAACCTCGCCCGTTCGCTCAAGGCATGGGGCACACCCATGTATAGCAATGGCTACATCTGTCGCAATCCCAATAAGCCTACCCAGATGCATCACTATGACATGAATCTATGCTATATCGACGAGCTCTTGTGGCATCTCAACTGGACCGGTGACTGGGACTATGCACGCCAGATTTGGCCAGTGATAGAGCGCCACTTGGCTTGGGAGAAACGTAACTTCGACCCCGACGATGATGGTCTGTATGATGCCTACTGCTGCATTTGGGCCAGCGATGCATTATACTATTCGGGTGGTGCTGTCACTCACTCCTCGGCCTATAACTATCGTGCCAATCGCATGGCCTCGCAGATCGCTGCACGCCTGGGCATGGCCGATAAAGCTGCCCAATATGCCCATGAAGCCCAACGTATAGTCCGAGGACTCGATAGTCGCCTATGGCTCGATGATGAAGGTGTGTGGGCAGAGCATCAGGATCTGATGGGGCTGCAGCGTCTGCATACCTATCCTGCAGTATGGACCATCTATCATGCCATCGACAGTGAGGTAGGTACAGCCGAGCAGCGCTATCGGGCTACACAATATATCGACCGAGAGATTCCGCATATCCCTGTTGTTGTTCCAGGTGTCACGCCTGAGGCCGATGGACTGGGCTTCCCACACTACGCAACTATCGCGACTACAAGCTGGCAACCATATGCCTGGAGCATCAATAATGTAGCCTTCGCTGAGGTGATGCATACGGCACTGGCCTATTGGCAGGCAGGGCGCTACGAACATGCCTTTCATCTGCTCAAGAGCTCCATGCTTGATGGCATGTATATGGGCGGAAGTCCTGGAAACTTCGGGCAGATATCCCATTATGATGTGGCGCGCTCAGAGTGCTATCGCGACTTCGGCGACCCCATTGGCGTGGCCTCGCGTGCTTATATACAGGGCCTCTATGGCGTGCTTCCCGACAGGCTCAACAATCGCTTGACTATCCGTCCCGGATTCCCCAAAACATGGGACGAAGCCTCTTTGGAGACTCCCGACATACGCTATGCTTTCCATCGTGAAGGGCGTCGGGATACCTATACCGTGCATCTGGCCCCTTCGTTTGGAGTCGACACGTTGCTCCTTCGCGTACGTGCCTTCTACGAAGATATTGCTTCGGTGCAGGTCAATGGGCAGAAACTCTCTTGGCGACTGGTTCCGGGCAGTGTAGAGTATCCGTTGGTGGAACTTGCTATCCCGGCTCATGGGCTATATGATTTTACTATTGCCATCCGATGGAAAGGCCCGAAACTGGATGTCTCGCTCTCTTCGGAAGGCTTTGTCGATGCTGCTCAGGGCGCGATGCGGTGGATACGTCCGGCTATGCCGAGGGAGCGCAGCATACAGCCTATCGGCAATGCCGCGTTGGGCGACTTTGAAGATGTGCATCCAGCCCGGTTGGAGCCTGTGCCGATGACTCATTTGCTCAACGACTCGGTGACAAATATCTTCACTCCCCGTTACTTCTCGCCTCGCCCGCCCTATACCACGTTGCAGATACCTGTCAATGGCATTGGCGAGTGGTGCCACCCGAAGACGGAGTTCATCGTCAATGACTCGGCCATGCGTATGGCAGAGCGCTTTGAGACCCCGATGGGAGTCCCCTTCCTCACTTCTACTGAAGGGTACAATATCCTCTTCACCTCCCGTTGGGACAATTTCCCGACCAAAGTCTCTGTTCCGCTTACAGGCAAGGCCTCTCATCTATACCTCATGATGGCTGGCTCCACCAATGCCATGCAGAGCCGCATTGCCAATGGAGTATTGCGTGTGAGGTATGCCGATGGCAGCGCCGATTCGCTCCTGCTCGTCAATCCCGTCACCTGGTGCCCCATAGAGCAGGACTACTTCCATAATGGCCTTGCCTTCAATCTTGAGCGCGAACGTCCCTATCGTGTGATGTTGGCTACTGGGGAAGTAGGCAAGACACTTAGCGCTACGCTCAGCCACAACAGTTTCGATGCTCCTGCTGCAGGACGTCAGCTGGGGCTCAACAGCTCCGGTGTGTTTGGCAATGAACTGAAGGGTGGGGCAGGGCAGTTACTCGATATTCGTTTACGCCCCGATGTCCCGCTCCTGAATGTAGAGCTCGAAACTCTCTCCAATGATATACTCGTTGGTATCATGGCAATAACCTTGCAGCGTTAGTGCCTTTGGACGAAGTGGAGAGGATAATGCGTTGCGCTTTACGGACA
The DNA here is from genome assembly GCA_947367415.1 of uncultured Bacteroidales bacterium. Lineage (GTDB taxonomy): Bacteria > Bacteroidota > Bacteroidia > Bacteroidales > Bacteroidaceae > UBA1189. The sequence continues at coordinate 2,072 of CANBEE010000061.1, read as the reverse complement.
CAGCAGCTCCAGCAGCTCATCAGCGTCCGTCCCGTCGAGATAGGCTGTTACTCCTATCGGTATCAGCCGTTGCCTCAGTGCGTGGCGCTCGTATCGCACTCCGCAGAGAGCCTGCTCCATGGCCGTTATTGGCAGATTGCCGATAAAGTCGCCTCCGAATCGGCATGCCGCGATGTGTCCATCCCGTATTTCCAGCTCTATCTCTACTCTTCCGCACGTGAGGCGCGATGCGCGATTGATGCTCTTGCAGGCACTCCTGTTGCTGTTGTGAACAATGGGTGCCCGCTTCCCATATATCCATTCCTGTGTGGCAAACTTCTTCCTTGCTGCTTGCTCTATAGCCTGCATGGCCTCCTCGGTCAGCATGTACTCGGCATCTGCGTAGTCATGTGATAGGTAACGCTCCAAACGCTCCTTCAGGTCTCCTATTCCCTTCATCTGGGGCATACATTCCCGAAGGTTCACCACTCTGCTGCGTACCGAGGCAATGCCTTTGGTCACGAGCTTCTCGGCTGGAGGGTTCAGTGCTTTCTCCAAAATGCCGAGGTCCACATCGTACATCAGTGTGCCATGCACCATGAGGCGATCCTTATATACTCTCTTGGCATAGCCCGACACTTTGCGCCCGTTTACTAAGATGTCATTGCGCCCCGACAGCTCGGCCCTTACGCCCAGTGCCTGCAATGCCTGCAGCATATACCGTGTATATTCGGGATAGTCCCTGTTCAGGTCGGCGCTACGCCCTACAATCGTGTAGTTCAGGTTCCCCAGATCATGGTACACCGCTCCGCCTCCTGTTACGCGGCGTACGAGCGCGATGTCATGCTCCTTCAGATACTTGATGTCCACCTCGGCATGAGCGTCCTGATTGAGGCCGATGATGACAGCTGGCCTGTTCTGCCAAAGGTAGAAGAGCGGTTCGTCAAGTGGCAACTGCTCCAAGGCATACTCATCGAATGCCATGTTGACGTAGGGGTCTGTGTTTTCGTTTCTGAGGTAGCGCATAGGGTTGTTATTGGCTTGTGTAAAGGTACAACAAATTCATCGTCTCCCCAAGTTTCTGCTGTAAAAACATTTCGTCGAGCTTCATCGTATTTTCCAAAAACGCCCATTTCATCGAGGTTTTCATTTGCCCCATGCATTTGTTACGCTTTTGTTACGCTCTTTTTTTGCTGATTATAGGATTTCTTGATACATTTGCGCAGAGTATTGTGGATAATAATAGAGAATATATGATGGGAAAACACGTCACATACCTCATCTTTGCAGCCTCCCTACTGCTATGCAGCTGCAGGAGTCTGGATAGGACGGTGGATATTACGCTTGGCGAGAACTATTACACCGGTAGCTTTGTGCGCCCCACCACACCGGACAAGGTGAGGGTATATACCGACAATGCGCCATTACCCTTGACGACGGAGGTGATAGGCAAGTTTGCTGCCACTGACCCCGAGGCACGGCGCAATGCCTCGCTCGATGTGCTGCTCGACACGGTGAAGAAGGAAGTGAGCCGCATCGGTGCCAACGGACTGCTCCTCACCGACCACTACAAACCCCACTGGCTGGGCTATCCGCAACATGTGATGTATGGGTATATCCTGCTGCAGTCCGATACCATACTGAAACCCGGCAGGGAGCATCCGCTTAACACCGCTATAAGGGAATATCGGGAGCAGGAGGAGGCCAAGAAGCAGGCCGAGAAGGAGGAGATGAGGAGGTTGTTCCCACCGCACAAATTCTATCTTAGCGCTGGATATTCTAATCTGATTCAGCCAAAAGAGACGGAGGAGGCTTATTGTAGTGAACTTGCCAATGCCTTAAATCTTCAGGCAAGCTATACATACAAAGGTTATGGCATCCTCTATAGTGGTCGCTATGTCAATTGCGATGCACTGCAATCGAATAGCCACAGTATTATACCCATTTTCTTGACAATAAACACTGACCACAAGAATAAGAAACAGTTCATGTCGATGTCCTATGGCATAGGTTGCCAGTGGGAGAATATCTTTCTGAAGTCCACGTCATCCGAAGCCGTGCAACATATATCGGGTAGGCGTGCAGTAATATAC
>CANBEE010000060.1 GCA_947367415.1 uncultured Bacteroidales bacterium | reverse complement strand
ATACGAGATGACGTCGAGTCTCGTGGGCTCGGAGATGTGTATAAGAGACAGGTAGCAGAGTTTGTCGTTGTCCACAAGGCACCACTGACGACGGGCATACTTATAGCTCCAGCCGTTGCCCTCGCGTGGGAAGTCGATCCACTCAGGATGGCCAAACTCATTGCCCATGAAATTGAGGTAACCACCGTTGATGGTCGATGCCGTGAGCAGGCGTATCATCTTGTGTAGTGCGATACCGCGATGGGCCATGTAGTTCTCGTCGCCCTTCTGGAAGTGCCAGTACATATCCGAGTCCACAAGACGGAAGATGATGGTCTTGTCGCCCACGAGTGCCTGGTCGTGGCTCTCGGCATACGAGATGGTCTTCTCGTCCTGACGGCGGTTGGTCACCTCCCAAAACATGCTGGTGGGCTTCCAGTTCTCATCGGTCTGCTCCTTGATTAGCTTGATCCAGTAGTCGGGCACGTTCATGGCCATGCGGTAGTCGAAGCCGTAGCCGCCGTTCTTGATGGGGGCCGCCAAGCCGGGCATGCCCGATACCTCCTCGGCAATGGTGATAGCATTCTTGTTGAGCTCGTGGATGAGGGCATTGGCCAGAGTGAGGTAACAGATGGCATCGCCGTCCTGATTCAGGTTGTAGTAGTCGCCATAACCACAGAAGGCTTCGCCCAAGCCGTGGCTGCGGTAGAGCATAGAGGTGACACCGTCGAAGCGGAAGCCGTCGAACTTATACTCCTCCATCCAGAAGCGGCAGTTAGAGAGCAGGAAGCACACCACATCGTTCTTGGAGTAGTCGAAGCAGAGCGAGTCCCAAGCCGGATGTTCATGACGGTCACCGGGATAGAAATATTGGTTGGGATCACCGGCCAAGTTGCCGATACCCTCAAGCACATTCTTCACGGCGTGAGACTGCACCATATCCATGATCACAGCAATGCCGTTGGCATGAGCCTCATCGATGAGTTGCTTGAGTTCCTCGGGAGTACCCTGACGCGACGATGCTGCGAAGAAGTTTGACACGTGGTAACCAAACGAGCCATAGTAGGGGTGCTCCTGAATGGCCATAATCTGTATACAGTTGTATCCTGCAGCAATCACGCGCGGCAACACCTTCTCGCGGAACTCATTATAGGTAGACACCTTCTCCTCCTCGCCCGACATGCCCACATGACATTCGTAGATGAGCAGGGGAGAGGTATTGGGTTTGAACTTCTTTACCTTGAACTCATAGGGCTCCGGCTCCCACACCTGTGCACTGAACAGGTAGGTATTCTCATCTTGTACCACACGACGAACATAAGCAGGGATGCGCTCGCCTGAGCCGCCTTCCCAGTAGACCTTCATCTTATAATAGTCTTCGTGGTGGATGGCATCGGCAGGCAGATTCACCTCCCAATCGCCATGTCCGTTGAGTCGAGTGAGCTTATACTCGGGCTTCTCCTGCCACCCGTTGAAGTCACCTATGAGATATATCTCCGTAGCGTTGGGTGCCCACTCGCGGAATGTCCAGCCCTTCTTTGTCTTGTGCAAACCATAGTACTTGTGACCACAAGCCACATCTTTCAGTTTCTTGGCACCGTTGTCTGTGAGTTCGTTCTTGCGGCGTACATAGTAGTCGTAGCGCCCCTGAATCGCGGGTTCGTATGGTTCGAGCCACGGATCGTTTTCGATAAGTTTTAGCTTGCTCATAATTACTAATTCAAGAATTAATATGTCTCACGAAAAGAATTCATAATTCAAAATTCATAATTATCCCTTCACCTTCACGATTATCTTCTTCAGCCCTGTCGGGGTGATACCGGGAGCATGTCCGTCAGAGGGGAAGAAGAGAGTAAACATACCTGGCTTCACAGTGAGATAGTCATCGGCCAAGCCCTCATACAACGTTAAATCCTTAACGGCATCGTAAGGAGCTTCGGGAAGGTCGGCACGCTGGGTATAGCCCATCTGCTCTACACCAGTCAACGGTATCTGTATGTCGATGTATTCATCATGCGTCTCCAGCTTGGCCTCTTCCTTGGTCTTGGGGCCAATCTCGTTAACGTTGACAATCAATTCATTCTCTACAAGAACGATTTTTCCTGGTTCGAGAGCCTTGAGGTCGGTAGTCTCAATGTAATCAATAGCCTGCGCAAACAGGGGATTCAGCGAAGCATAGTCGCGCAAATTTTTCAGATTGTCTATTACCATGGCTTTAGTTTTTTGATGTTATAATATATATTCCAAATTTCATTCGCAATAGTGCAAATGTAAGTATTATCTTCCTAACCTCCAAATATACGGCCCGAAAAAACGTTCATTCTAAGGAATCCGTCTCATCCGAACTCACTTCCTCAGACAAGAGTCCACACTTATCAGCAGACAAGGACAAACAGCAAATCACAACCAAGAGCGATACACAGAAAGCGTGTGTTTTTGTACATTTTTCCATGCGGTATTCTGACCAAACAAACAATTTTGCTCATATTTAGTAAATGCAACATATACAATTAACTATAACACAATATTGAATGAATATTTGTACAATAACACATATCTATACTATCACCTACAACCGCTATGCAAATTTGTACAATTTTACATCCATATATTTCCCCTACAAACACAATTCCTACCGAGAGAACATACTTGGTATCGAAAGAATAACAATAGAAGATTATTACAAAATCATATATAAAAGGTAATAATGAGAACAAAGTGTAAGCTGAAATAAAAAAAAGGAGTATCTTTGCGCATTAAAGGTAAAAACGACAAAACATTATCATATATGATAGAAAGAAAATTGCTTTTAGGTGACGAGGCCGTAGCCCTCGGAGCAGTACATGCCGGCATCAGTGGAGTGTATGCCTATCCGGGAACACCCTCGACAGAAATCACTGAGTATATACAGACCCATGCACCCGAAGTGCGCAGCCGCTGGTGCACAAATGAGAAGACGGCCATGGAGGCAGCCTTAGGCATGTCGTATGCAGGGAAACGCGCACTAGTGTGCATGAAACACGTGGGCATGAATGTTGCCGCCGATGCCTTTGTCAACTCTGCTATCACAGGTGTCAACGGCGGTGTAGTGGTATTGGCAGCCGACGATCCTTCCATGCACTCATCACAGAACGAGCAGGACTCACGCTTCTATGGCAAGTTTGCCATGATTCCCATCCTGGAGCCATCGACCCAGCAAGAGGCCTACGACATCATGCCCTATGCCTTCAGCCTGTCTGAAGAGCTGAAGCTCCCGGTATTGCTGCGCATCGTTACCCGCCTAGCCCACTCTCGTGCTGGTGTTGTGGTTGGTAAGGCTCAGCCTCAAAATCCGCTCCACCTCGACAACGAGCGCACCCACTGGGTACTGCTCCCAGGCAATGCCCGCCGTCAATACGCCTCACTTGTAGAGAAGCAACCCCTGCTATTGGCCTCTTCGGAGAAGTCGCCCTACAACAAATCCGTATTCAGAGAACAGAAATCCGAGCTTGGCATCATCGCCTGCGGCATCGCCTATAATTATATTATGGAGAACCAACCGAAAGAGCACGGTTTCCCCGTATTGAAAATCTCACAGTACCCCCTACCCGAGGCTTTGATCAAGGAGCTTGCCAACCAATGCGAGTCATTATTGATTGCCGAGGACGGACAACCCTTGGTAGAGGAGCAAGTGAAAGGCCTACTGGGAAGCAACTATCCCATCAAGGGCCGACTCACTGGCGACCTCCCGAGAATGGGTGAGCTGACTCCCGACAGTGTAGGCAAAGCATTGGGCATAGAGCAGACCCCGGCATTCGCTGTAGCCCAGCATATCGTAGCACGCCCCCCTGCCCTATGTCAAGGTTGTGGACACCGCGACGTGTATGACGCACTGAACAAGGTAGTGGCAGAGTACGAAGACGCACGCATCTTCGGTGACATAGGTTGCTACACCCTCGGTGCCCTACCCCCGTTCAGAAGCATCGACAGTTGCGTAGATATGGGTGCCTCCATCACAATGGCCAAGGGTGCAGCCGACGCAGGTGCCCATCCCTCCATAGCAGTGATTGGTGACTCCACCTTCACCCATTCGGGCATGACAGGACTCTTGGATGCCATCAACGACCATAGCCCCATCACGGTTATCATCTCCGACAATCTGACCACCGCCATGACGGGCGGACAGGATTCGGCAGGCACCAACAAGTTCGAAGCTATATGCCTCGGCTTGGGTGTAGAGCCCGAGCATCTGCATGTGGTAGTTCCCCTGCCCAAGAACATGGAGGAGATTACCCATATCCTGCGCCAAGAGATAGAGTATAAGGGCGTCTCCGTCATCATTCCACGTCGTGAATGTATGCAGACCCTCAAACGCAAACTCAGAAATAAAAAGTAACATGAAGAAAGACATCATATTAGCCGGCGTGGGCGGACAAGGTATCCTCACCATAGCCACAATCATCGGTGATGCAGCAGCCGTGGCGGGGCTGAGCCTGAAGCAGGCCGAGGTGCACGGCATGAGCCAAAGAGGCGGCGATGTACAGTCCAACCTACGCTTGTCAACCGAGATTATCCATTCTGACCTCATCAAGCAGGGTACAGCCGACCTCATCATCTCCATGGAGCCGATGGAGGCATTGCGATACGTACAGTATCTGCACGACAAAGGATGCGTGGTGACCTCTTCGCACCCCTTCAAGAACATCCCCAACTACCCCGAGGAGCAGGACATCGAAGCCGAGCTTGCCGCACTGCCTCACACCGTGAGCCTCCCCATCGATGACATAGCCAAGGCCAACAGTTTGCCCAAGAGCGCCAACGTGATTCTGCTGGGCATGGCGGCAAAGTTCATCGAGATACTCAGCCCCGAGCAATTGCGCGAGAGCATAGCCCGCGTGTTTGCACGAAAAGGCGAGGAGGTAGTCAAGGCCAACCAAAGAGCATTCGATTTGGGCCTGGCAGCGGTGTAGTACGCAGATTTAGAACACCCCAGGTAATCCTAATCAGTCTTAGACAACAAGAACAATAATGAAGATATTCAACGAAGCATTAGTAGAACAGGCAGCCCAAGCGTGCCACATCGCCAATCTCTCGACAGCTACTATCGGCGAAATACTGCTCATTGCCCAATATCTGGAAAGGAAGACGGGCATCCCCTTTATCCGCATGGATCAAGGCTCCCCGGGGCTACCGGTCAACCGCTATGGCGTGGAGGCCGAGAAGGCTGCGCTCGACCGTGGCGTAGGTTCACAATACCCCGCAGCAGCCGGCATACCGGAGCTTAAGCGCGAAGCCTCACGCTTTGTCAAGGCATTCCTCGACATCGACATATCAGAGCGTTCATGCGTGCCTACCGTAGGTAGCGTGGCCGGCTCGTTCGGCTCGTTCATCGCCTGCACCCAGCGTACACCCGGCAAGAACAAGGTGCTGTTCATCGACCCCGGCTTCCCCATTCAGAAGTCACAGCTCAGAGTCATCGGAGCCGAATGGGAGGAGTTTGATATATATCACTACCGCGGTGCTGCCCTGGGAGCGAAGCTGGAAAGCATGTTGCAGCAGGGAAACATCGCAGCCATCATCTACTCCAACCCGAACAACCCCGCCTGGATCTGCCTCGAAGAAGAAGAGCTGGCCACGATAGGCAAGCTGGCCACGAAGCACGATATCATCGTCATGGAAGACCTGGCCTACTTCTGCATGGACTTCCGCCACGATATGGGTCACCCCTTCGAGCCTCCCTTTGCCCCCACCGTAGCCCGTTACACCGACAACTATATCCTGATGCTTTCGGCTTCGAAGATTTTCAGCTATGCCGGACAACGTATGGCTCTAACATGCATCAGCGACAAGCTGTTCGACCGCCACTTCCCCGCTCTTGCGGAGCGCTATCACGATGCTGGCGTGTTTGGGCAGACACTCATCGCATCTATCCTATATATGATAACCTCAGGATGCACTGCCTCCACCCAATACGCCTACGCTGAGATGCTGCGACTCTCCACCGAGGGTACCATCAACTTCGTGGAGGACACTCGGGAATATGCCCTGCGGGCAGAGAAGATGAAAAAAATCTTCACCGACAACGGCTTCCATATCGTCTACGACTACGACGTGACACAAGCCGTGGGCGACGGTTTCTTCTTCACCATCGGATATGGCAACATGAGCAGCGGCGAACTACTGAGAGAACTCCTATATTACGGAGTCAGCAGCATATCGCTCTCCACTACCGGAAGCGAGCAACAGGGAGTGAGAGCCTGCACCTCACGCATGAGAGACGACCTCTACCCCATCATGGAAGAGCGCATGAGAGCCTTCCACGAAGACCATCCCATATTATAATAACGACAATAAAGATATTCCCCATGATTTGGAATCCCTACAAAGAATGCATGAGCCGCGACGAAATGCACGCGCTGCAGAGCAAGCGGCTACAGAAGTTGGTCACCTATGTGTACCACAATGTCCCCTTCTATCGCAACAAGATGCAGGCGATGGACCTATCTCCCGAGGACATACATAGCATCGACGACATCGTGAAGCTACCCTTCACCACCAAGCAGGACCTTCGCGACAACTACCCCTACGGCTTGCAGGCCGCCCCACCCTCTGAGATTGTGCGTGTGCATGCCTCATCGGGCACCACCGGCAACCCCACCATCGTGGGCTACACCCGCAAGGACCTTGCCGTATGGTCCGAGGTGATGACACGCGCCCTGACCGCCTATGGCATCACACGTGACGACACCTTCTCCGTGAGCTACGGATACGGACTCTTCACCGGCGGATTAGGTGCACACTATGGCGTAGAGAACCTCGGAGCTACCGTCATCCCCACCTCGACGGGCAACACCGAGAAGCATATCCGCCTCATCCGCGACCTCCACATCACAGGTATCGCCTGTACACCCTCCTACGCACTCTACCTGGCGGAGACTCTCGAAAAGATGGGACTCACCAAGGACGACATCAGCCTGCGGGTAGGTGCCTTCGGAGCCGAGCCATGGACCGAGAACATGCGCAAGGAAATCGAGGAGCACCTCGGGCTGAAGGGTTTCAACCTCTACGGACTCAGCGAAATCATGGGTCCCGGTGTCTCCTACGAGTGCGAGGTACAGGATGGCTCACACATCTGCGAAGACCACTTCTATCCCGAGATCATCCATCCCGACACCCTTGAGCAGCTCACCTACGGCCAGCAGGGCGAGTTGGTATTTACCACCCTCACCAAAGAGGGCATGCCCCTGCTCCGCTACCGTACCAAGGACCTCTGCACCCTGTACGACGGGACGTGTGCCTGCGGACGCACCTCTGTACGCATGGGACGCATCATCGGACGTAGCGACGATATGCTCATCATCCGAGGCATCAACGTATTCCCCTCACAGGTCGAAAGCGTCATCCTTGAGATGCCCGAGTTCGAGCCTCAGTACATGCTTGTTGTCGACCGCGTGAACAACCTCGACACCCTGCAAGTGCAGGTAGAGGTGCGCCGCGACTTCTTCGGCGACGATATAGGCCGCATGCTCAGCATGAAGAAGACCCTCGCCGACAAGCTCAAAAGCGTGCTCTCCATCAGCGCCGACGTCAAACTCATGGAGCCAGGCAGCATCGAGCGTAGCCAAGGAAAGGGCAAGCATGTGATAGACAAGAGAAAATTAGTATAATGGAGCAGTGAGTCATAAACTCTGAGCTTCATTCAAATAGACAGCTCAGCATCACTCATCACTCATAGTTCACAACTCAAATCAAATTATGACCATCAAGCAATTATCCATCTTCCTTGAGAACAAGACCGGAAGAATCAACGAAGTGACCAAGATATTGGGCCAGCACGGCATCAACATGCACGCCTTTAGCATGGCCGAGACCACCGATTTCGGCATACTCCGCCTAATCGTTTCGGAGGTTGACAAAGCCGTAGAGGTACTGCGCGAAGCCAACTTTGCCGTGATGCTGACCGATGTGGTGTGGATTACCTGCCCCAACGTAGCCGGCTCGCTATCTCACATCCTCGATCACTTGGCCGAGCAGCATATCTTCATCGAGTACATGTATGCCTTTGCCGAGGGCGACCAAGCCAATGTCATCATCCGCCCCAACGACATCGACCACTGCATCCAGGTGCTGAAGGAGTGCGACTGCAACATACATAACAGAATTTAATTTCTACTAATATCCCCGAGCAAATTTGCTCGGGGATATTTTCTAGTTCATTCGAAATCTAAAGTAAAGGTTTCGATATACAGAGCTACCTCCAAAGCGCTATCGTCCCTTATTAGGAGGAAGTGTTGCAAACGAAACGAGAAGAGCAAACAAAAATACGCCATGAGGCATTCAATATTAAATATTCCCCTCAATTGCTCTACCGACAATCTGCATCAGCGGTTCGTGGATGTGTCCATTCGAGGCTAGTACTTCGCGGCCGGTGAGATATGTGTTGCCACCATGGAAATCTGTGGTTACACCACCTGCCTCGGAAAGGATGAGAGTGCCTGCGGCTACATCCCAAGGGCCCAAGAGACCTTCGATGCGTCCCTCGGCACGTCCGGCAGCGACATAGCAAAGTTCAACAGCAGCAGAGCCAAGCAAGCGCTCAGCACCTACGGTACCATACATCTGTGATATTGCGCCAAGGATAATAGGACGGAAACGGGCACTGTCGTAGGGGAAACCGAGAAGAATCTGCGCCTGATCCATACTGACAATGGTACTGACATGGATGGGTTGTCCATTAAGAAAGGCTCCCCCACCCTTGTAGGCCGAGAAGCATTCTGCACGGCATACTTCATAAACGACTCCCAAGAGAATCTCTTCACGGTTGCGCAAAGCAATGCTGACACAGTAGGGAGCCATGTCGTGAATGAAGTTGGTAGTGCCATCAAGAGGATCTACAACCCAGCAATACTCCTCCTCAGCGCATTGGCGGGTGGTTTTCTCTTCGGTAATGAAGCCTGCCTCAGGGAGCAAGGCACCAAGCAGAGACACCAAGCGTTGCTCAGACATCTTGTCTACATACGACACGTAGTCGTGAGGTCCCTTTTCTTGTACGGCTGCCCTATCAAATGCGGCTCGCTGCTCCTTGAGGAAGTGACCCGCACCGATGGCGATATCTATAACTTGCGAGGTTAGTTGCTGTAAATCTATCATAATGAACAATGAAAATTATTGTTCTGCAAAGGCTATTAACTCATAATTCCTGATTCCTGCCTACCGCATCATGCCATTAACGTAGTTGACCGTCTTCAGCAGATTGCCATCGGCATCATATTCCTTAAACTCACCATCCTGCAGATTGTCGACAAATGAGCCTTCGAGACGAGTACCGTCAGGGCGAGTTATTGTGCCTATACCATTTTTCTTTCCATTCTTATAGTCACCATTATAAATGGTACCGTCGGCCAAAGTCATGCAGCCCTTGCCATGAGGTAGGTCATCGAGCCACGCACCTTCGTATACATCACCGTTGGGCCAATGGCAGATACCTTTGCCTTGGCGTTTATTTTGGTGCCAATCACCATCATAAACCTCACCGCTTGCCATCTCGAAGCGGCCACGTCCATCTATAGCTCCATCTTTATACTCTCCAGAGTAGCGGCTGCCATTGGCACGGGTATAGACACCATATCCAGTGCGAATGCCATTAGCATATTCACCTACATACACATCGCCATCAGAGAAACGATACTCTCCCTTGCCGTGTTGCAGATTGTTGAGCCATTGTCCTGTATATTCATCGCCATTAGCATAAAGGAAGGTTCCCTCGCCATTACGGACATCATTCTTCCAATAGCCTTCATAGCTGGAGCCATCGAGCCAAAACATACGTCCCTTGCCCTCCTTGTGGTCGCGATTCCAGGAACCGTTATAGTTGGAGCCATCATAGCACCATATATACACGCCATTTCCATGACGCATACCATCTTCCCACAAGCCAGTGTAGGTGTCACCATTGACATAGTACATGGTTCCAAATCCCTGGATGACATCAGCAATGAAAGCGCCTTCGTAGCGGCGTCCGTCCACATAATGGAGGATGCCACGTCCAGTGCGGGTATTCTTGACCCACTCACCTTCATAGCGTTCACCGTTAGCGTAGGTCATTGTACCCTGCCCGTGACGTTTGCCATACTCAAAAGCGCCTTGATATACGCTGCCATCGGGAAAAGTGAGCTCTCCAGTCCCATGAGGACGCATGAGCATAACATCCCCTATATATACAGAGCCATCGCGAAGCACCTTCTCCTTCTGACGGACAAGCACCTTCTGCACGACATTAACCTTGGCCACTGCTGTGGTTGGAGTAATGCACAGCAAGCCTAATAAAAGTAGTATGTGATGTATAGTATGTTTACGTATATTCATGACGCAAAGGTAATAAAAGGCAAACGAATGCACAAGAATAGTTTTAGAAAAATGCCTTTTTATTGTTAGGAATAAAAAAATGGCCGCAGTACTTTCTGCGGCCATTAATAAGCAAATGGAGTGCTACCGACTTACTTCTTCATCAAGTAACGGTCACCTGTCTCCTTCACCACGCGGCGGTTGAAGTCCTCAGGATAGCCGGGACGTACGGGAGAGGCACCATAGCCAGTCTCAGTACGCTTGAAGGTACCATCCTCATTCGTGGGCTTCACCACCATATCGTTGTGCTTCACGATAAGGAACTTAGCAAGGTCGCCCCATGCCTCCATAGTACTCTGAGCCATCTCGGCGGTGTACTTGGTGAGCATGGCCACAGCCTTGGGAGGATTGTCCTTGTAGAGCTCCACAGCCTTGGCCTCCACGGTGGGCTGATTGCGTTCAAAAGCATCCTCAGCATCCTTCTGTACTTTCTTCAAGTCACCTATAAGAGCCGAGTAGCGAGGGTATACCATGTTTGACACCATATTGAAAAGCCAGAACGACGACTTCTCCGAGAAGGTAACAGCATCGGCAGTCTCTACATCGTAGCACTCGGGCACATCGTTGGTACAGCAGTATACGGGGGTGAATACAGCCATGTTGGCATCGTCGGTACCGAACCACAGCACGCCACCTACGGGGTTGGGCAGCCAGTTGCGCATCTGCGATACGAAAGTGAAGGCAGTCTGCTGGGTCGAGATGGGACGCTCGTTGAAATACTCCACGCCATCCACCTGGAAGCTCAGGGGCGAGGGGCGATAAGGCATGCTCCAGGGGCCTGCACCGAGATCACCAGTAATGTCCATTGGAGTACCTTCATAATGATCGCGCATGGCAGCCTGCACGTCACGTACAGACACCTTCTGCTTGGGTTTCACGAAGAGAGGCATCGGAGTAGCCGAAGCATCGCCCATAGCCCAGGGAAGGTATTGGTTCATGTCGAGGTCAGCATACATATTGAAGTAGCTCCACACACGGGCATCGCAGTAGCGCAGACCACCAAAGTCGGCCGGGCAGTAAGCAGCAGCAAAGTCAAACTCACTGTCCTTACCGTCGAAGTAGCCCATCTCGCGGGCAAACTTGATCACATCCTTTGAGTAACGGCAATTCTCCTTGTCCTTCAAGGGAAACTGACGGATGCGTGCCTGGTTGGCATGAGCCGAGATGCAGTCGTCGGGCACGCGGATAGCTACCCACACGGCACCCTTGCGGCCAGGGCCCTTACCTATCATCTCCATGATCCACACCTCATTGGGGTCGGCAATGGTGAAGCTCTCACCACTGCTGTAGTAGCCATACTCCTCCACAAGCGAAGTCATCACGTCGATAGCCTCGCGAGCGGTCTTCGAGCGCTGCAGCGCGATGTAGATAAGGCTACCGTAGTCGATGATACCCTCAGGGTTGACCAGTTCCTCACGTCCACCGAAAGTGGTCTCGGCGATAGTGAGCTGATGCTCGTTGATGTTGCCCACCACATTATAGGTCTGCTGAGCCTCCGGGATGCGGCCCAGATATTTGCCCGAATCCCAGTCATACACCTCACGCACGGTACCCTCGGCATGTACGCCAGCGGGATAGTGGCAAAGGTAACCAAACATGCCGTACGAGTCGGCCGAATAACTCACGATAACAGACCCATCAGCCGATGCGGCCTTACCTACGATAAGGTTCGTACACGCCATACCGCTCGTGATGGCGGCAAGCAGTGTCACTACTGTCAGGAATAACTTTTTCATTTTGCTTTGTTGCGTTTTTATACTATTTATATACCTTTTATCTCATCCACCGTCTGCGCTCTGCAGCGCCTTTGGCGGTTTTGCGATGTAAAGGTAATAAAATCTTTGTATAGCCCCACTATTTCCCTTAACTTTTTGTGCAGACCGGGACAAAACGTGAAGAAATCCTGTACAGATTTTTTGTAGCATTATGTAAGGCAAACCCTGCGGTTTGCTTACATGGTGTTGAAATCGGAAGTATAGACTTTCCCGTTCTCGCAGTAGATTGTCATCAGTTCCCTATCTATTGC
>CANBEE010000059.1 GCA_947367415.1 uncultured Bacteroidales bacterium | reverse complement strand
GCATACGAGATGACGTCGAGTCTCGTGGGCTCGGAGATGTGTATAAGAGACAGCTGCTGGCCCTCTCGGGCGGTGTTGACAGCTCCGTAGTGGCTGCCCTGCTGCTCAAGGCCATCGGCGACAACCTCGTGTGCGTACACGTGAACCACGGACTGATGCGCAAGGGTGAGTCGGAGTCGGTAGTGGAGATGTTCAAGAACCAGCTCAACGCCAACCTCATCTATGTGGACGCTACAGACCGCTTCCTCGGCAAGCTGGAGAACGTGGCCGACCCCGAGCAGAAGCGCAAGATCATAGGAGGAGAGTTTATCCGCGTATTCGAGGAGGAGGCCCGCAAGCTTGAGGGCATCAGCTACCTCGGCCAGGGAACCATCTACCCCGACATCGTGGAGAGCGGCACCAAGACCGCCAAGATGGTGAAGAGCCACCACAACGTAGGCGGTTTGCCCGAAGACCTGCAGTTTGAACTCGTGGAGCCCCTCAAGCAACTGTTCAAGGACGAGGTACGTGCCTGCGGCGTAGAACTCGGCTTGCCCTACGAGATGGTATACCGTCAGCCGTTCCCCGGACCTGGCCTCGGTGTACGTTGCCTGGGTGCCATCACACGCGACCGCTTGGAAGCCGTGCGCGAGAGCGACGCTATCCTCCGCGAAGAGTTTGCCAAGGCTGGCCTCGACAAGAAGGTATGGCAATACTTCACCGTGGTGCCCGACTTCAAGTCGGTAGGTGTGCGCGACAATGCCCGCTCATATGACTGGCCCGTCATCATCCGCGCCGTCAACACCATCGACGCCATGACAGCCAGCATCGAGCCCGTAGAGTGGCCCATCCTCATGAAGATCACCGAGCGTATCCTGAATGAGGTGAAGACCGTCAACCGCGTATGCTACGACATGTCGCCGAAGCCCAGCGCTACCATCGAGTGGGAGTAAGAATCTGATAGTATTGTAATATATGAAGCAATCCCCGAAGACCGTAAGGTTTTCGGGGATTGCTTATTTCAATGCGGTGAGTGGTGCTTATTGTCTCTTTGTGAGGAAGTCGAGCAGGGAGACCATTACCAGATGGCGGTCTTGGCTGGAGCGTATGGCTTCGAAGGGGAATCCGAGGAGTACTGAGCGATAGGTGCCTGCATAGGCTACAGCAGCTCCGCGACGGCTATGCTCGTAGGCAAAGGGAGTGAAAGCACCGTCGGTGGGTGTGAATACTTCGGGGTGGACGACAGGGTAGTGCTCGGGGTTTATCCAGCGCGGAATCTCCATGATGGTGCCCAGTCCGCTGATGCCTTGCTCGCTCCAATCGGTGATGCTGCCACCGTAGCGGGCGTGCATCACATCGTGCAGGATACTCCGTGTTGTGGAGAGCTCCTGTGACTCTTCACCAAGGTACGAACCGCTCATCAGCAAGGCTCCTCCACGTTGGGTGTAGGCGGTGAGGATGTTATACATGGCTGGAGTCATATTATAATAGGTGGAGCGGCGTATGGGGGCATCGCCACGCTCGCGCTGCAGACCCATATACACGTCTACCACATCGAAGGCATGGGGCTTTACCGTGCCCTCCTCGAAAGCCTGTCGACTGCACGATACAAAACTGTATCCACTCTGCATGATGGAGGCGCCGTGCATGGTCGCGTAGTCCATTGTGTTGCCTGCCATGTAGGTTCCCTCCAGCTCATCGCCGGTGGCTCCGAGCTGTAGTGCCTCGTCGGGATTGGAAATCTTGGAGCGGTCAAACTCATACTGCAGGCCACTATAGGCCGTTGTGCCTATGTAGGGTACGCCCGGGTCGGCAGTGAGGTCGAAGCCTGCCTGCTCGGCGGTGTTGATGACGGCTGGTCCATCGATGCGCTGGAATCCGTTTACCACCAGCACTTTGCCCTTGGACTCCATGGCAATATGGGCCGAGAGTACCTCGGATGGGAAGCTCTCACCTCCACGGTTGATGGCTGTGAGGCGGAAGCTGTACATACGTCCCGGCTCAAGGGTCACCTCGCAAGCTGTACCGTTGATACGTTGGCCGTTGTCCCAACCCATGCTGTCGGTACGGGTATAGAGGATATAGCCGTCGGGCGTAGCCGATGCCTCGCGCTCATCCTTGGTGGGTCTCCATGAGAGGCGCACTTTGCTGTCGCCGGCAAAGTCGATGGCAAAGGCATGTATAGGGAGTGGCTGTACTACATATTCGTCGCCATGCATGGTCGCTGTGTAGCGCAGTATTCCTTTATAGAGTGCACGCGAGGCAATGAACTTGAAGTGTGGGTCGTGGGCATAGCGCATGTCGGCAAAGTTCTGGTGTGAGAGCAGCTCGATGATGCAGGAGGGTACATCGGGCAGACGCGACTCGCTGTAGTTCCTGTTCCACATGCTGCGGCGGGCAAAGGGATACACCTTACGGCCATCCTCATTGACGGTGGCCGTGGCCGTGCTGAAGTGGTTGACATCGTGGAATACTGATGTCTGTACTATGTCGGCCAGGTCACGCGAGGTGTGGCGCGACAGTATGCCATTGCCCAAACGGCTGTTGTTGTAGTCGGTGGTGTATATGCCCAGCGTGCCTACGGTGGTGTCGTCCTTGCGTATGCCGGCATCGGTGTGCAGTCCGAGAGCCATCTCTATGGGCACACGCAGGCCTGTGCTGTCGGGGCAGTAGACCGACCCTCCGAGCAGGTAGTTGGCTACAAACGAACGGCTGTTGATGTCCTCGGCATAGTCCTTCTCACCCTTGTAGTTGGCATAGCGTTCTTCGGGGAATCCTGCCCATTGTGCGTAGTAGCGGGCACCCTCATAGTAGCGCGGCATGTGGCTAGTGAGAGGGGCATCGGCATTGCCGCGACTGATGATGGCACTGCCTCCGCCAAAGCGTACGGCATCGGCACTGACGACGCCCGAGTGGGCGCTTCGGTTGGTGAGCACCACCATCTGGTCGTCGAGCTGGCCACGCTCAAACTCATAGGTGCCGATATATACCCATGTGCCACTTCCCATCTGCTGGTTCACCTTGATGCGTGTAGTGCCACCGGCATGCAGCACCAGGTACTCGGCATCGGGTACACTTGACGCATGGCTCTGATAGCTTACGTACACGGCATACTCGCCCCGCTCGGGGATGGAGGGTACCCATAGGGCAGCGCCCTCGGCATGCTTGTCGTTGGCGGTGGTATGCATGAAGCGGCATGTGCCCTCGTTGAAGGGATTGTCGCCATGGCGTAGCATGCTCTGCGGGATGGCAAAGCCTGAGGGGCCGTCGGTCCAGCGTGTCTTACGGCGCTTCTCCTCAATGTACATGCCACAGTCGTTGCTGCTGGCATCGTTGTCGATAATGATGTCGTGAGGCTGGCGGTCGCGTTCGCGGGAACTGAAGACGATGGCGCCGGCATTCTCGAGCATGGGGGTGAGGTAGGGTACCACGATGGATTGTGAGAGCAGGTCCTCACGGGTGCAGTAGAGCGATGGGCGCTGCCATTTCCAGCGTGTCTCGTCGTTCTTGTAGTATTTGCCGTGGCTTGGGGTGATGGCAAAGTGTCGGCCTTGCAGACCCTCGCTGATGGTGTATGGGCTCGAAAGGTTGCTCACCCATGGGGCAGCCTTATGCTCGGTCTTTCCCCACAGACGGGTAGCATCCTTGCTCTTGCGGTAGATGTTGGGGATGAGGTCGTCGATACTCTTGTCGCCCACGAGGAGGGTGATGTTGTAGTAGTTGACGGGGCCGGGCAATATGTGGCGCAGGTCGGCATAGATCTTCTCGGTCGTCTCGGGACGGAAAGGCTGGTAGGCGAAGTTTGCATTGGCATGGATGGTGAGCGATTTCTTCTTCGGATTGAGCTGGAAACGTACCAGCTTGCAGGTGCCGAGGTCTACGTCGTCCGACTCGTAGGTACGGAAAAACTCCTTCAAGCGCTTCTCCACCGTACGGTTCTGCGACTGTGCCGGCAACAGTATGGGCAAGCTGCTCACAATAGCAAGCAGTATAATCTTTCTTAATACTCTGTTCATGCTACAAAGATACGTATAAACGAGCGAGAAATATGAAGTTTACTTCAATATTTTTCACAGCGCCGACGCGAAATGAGCGTCGGTTGCGACGAAGGAAGCTTTAGCTTCCCCGAGGAGTGCTGCTTGCAGCCCTAAAAGTATCTTGACTTCGGCCCCTACGGGCGTCGACCTTCGGTTCTTGGCGCATCCATAAAGATACGTATAAGTACCTATTGTTTTGTATATTAATTTGTAGTATCTTTGCAGCCGATTTCCAATAAGAACATTTTATTACGACACACGGTCAATGAAGAAAGTTTTGTCATTCTCCGCGATGCTGATGCTTGGGCTGGTGCTATCGCAAGTCTTGCCCGGAGCATTGGGCACAAGTTTTGAACCTACACGCGAGGCTGTAGAAATGCTTTTGGGTGTCTGCCTCGCATTTATCATGATTAATGTCGGGCGCGAGTTCGAGGTCGATAAGTCGAACGTGAAGGTCTATGCCAAGGACTATCTTGTAGCCATGCTGGCTGCTGCCCTGCCATGGATTCTTATTGCATGCTACTACATCTTTGTGCTGATGCCCTCGGAGTGGTGTGCCAGCGGCACAGTGTGGAAGGAAACGCTTCTCCTGAGCCGTTTTGCTGCTCCCACCTCGGCCGGTATCCTGTTTACCATGTTGGCAGCCATAGGTCTGCAGCGCAGCTGGATATACCAGAAGATTCAGGTGCTGGCAATCTTTGACGACCTCGACACCATATTGCTGATGATACCCCTGCAGATAGCCATGATCGGTATGCAGTGGCAGATGGGTGTGATACTCGCAACTGTAGTCATCCTGCTCTGGATAGGATGGAAGCAGATGGGCAGCTACTCGCTTCGCAGCGATTGGAAGAGCCTGTTGCTCTATGCCGCGTTGACCTATGGAGCCACCTATCTTATCTATGTGCTCACGGCTCACTTCTTTGGCGAGCAGGGTAGTGTACACATTGAGGTGCTGCTGCCTGCTTTCGTGTTGGGTATGGTGATGAAGCATTCGCATGGCTCATCCAAGGGCGATGACCGGGCTGCCACAGTAGTCTCCCTGCTCTTCATGTTGCTGGTGGGTATGAGCATGCCGCTCATCAATCTTGACTCGGCTCCGCAAGAGAGTGCAAGCATGATAGCTACCTTGCCCATGCCTTCGTGGGGTGTTATAGCCCTGCATGTGGTGCTGGTGTCGCTGCTGTCGAACCTTGGCAAGCTGGCTCCTATGCTTTTCTATCGCGACCGTACACTCAAGGAGCGTTTGGCCCTCTCCATTGGTATGTTCACACGTGGCGAGGTGGGTGCAGGAGTCATATTCATAGCCCTCGGCTACAACATTGGCGGCCCCATACTGCTGATTTCGGTCCTCACCTTGGTGTTCAACCTCATCCTTACGGGTGGCTTCGTGGCGATTGTGAAGCGCTTGGCGCTGAGCGTAGCGTCAGAGGAGACCGCGGAGTAATCGCACTAAGAAGTTGTTTGGCACGACTTTCTTTATGCCATCAGCTTCTCCAGGAAGCCGATGTAGAGTTGTATGCCCTCTTCGATTTCGCTTTCGAGCACAAACTCATCGGCTCCGTGTGAGCGTGCCGATTGCCCTACGCCCATCTTCAGTGAGGGGATACCGTGCATGAGTGCCATGTCTGATGTCGTAGGCGACACGAAGGTGTCGCGCCCGATGGCTGTTGCGGCCTGCACCAGTGGGTGCTCGGCATAGATGGCCGAGGCGTGTACACGTGTGGAGCGGGGCTGCGCGTCAGACTCCAGTAGCTCCTGCACGAGCTGTGCGGTCTCTTCATTGGTGTAGGCATCTGTGGTGCGTATGTCGATGACGAAGCGGCATTCATCGGGGATGACATTGTGCTGTGTGCCGGCATTGATTTGCGTGACGGTCATCTTGATGTTTCCCAAGAGTGGAGAGGTGCGCTCGAATTGGTAGTTGCGTATGCGCTCAATATCTCTGATGGCCACGTCTATGGCGTTCACCCCCTCATTGCGTGCAGCATGGCCACGTACCCCGTGGGCTGTGCAGTCCATCACTACCAGTCCGCGTTCACCCACGGCAGCATGCATGCCTGTAGGCTCTCCCACAAGCGCCATGTCAATCTTTCCCAACTCGGGCAGCAGTCCGCGCATGCCATGCTCGCCCATCACCTCCTCCTCGGCGCTGATGGCCAGCAGCATGTTGTAGGGCAGCTCGCGCTCTTCCAGATAGCGATAAGCCGCGATGAGCGACACTGCCGAGGCACCGGCATCATTGCTTCCGAGTCCGTAGATGCGTCCCTCCTCATGGGCAGGCTCATAGGGGTTGCGGGTGTACGAGGCCGAGGGCTTCACGGTGTCGTGATGCGAGTTCATCAGCAGGGTAGGGCGTGCATCGCTCCAGTGTGGCGAGCGTACGTAGACGTTGTTGTATATGCGTTTGACCTCACCCTTGACATGGACTTTGAGGAATGCCTCTATGATATCGGCTGTGCCGCTCTCGTCGCGCGATACTGAGGGTGTCGCGATAAGTTTGTCGAGCAGGGCTATGGACTCTTGAGTGAGTGTGGGGATTGACGCTTGCATAGGATAAACGGTTTGGTACAATTTGTATGGGATGGCAAAATTAGTGTATTTTTTTGAATTTTTTGGTGGTTCATCCGACATTTGAAGTGATGGAGTATCGAACGCGGTCTAAAACAATTCAGAAAAGCACTGTCCTCCCCTTAAAGGGCGACAGTGCTTTTTGATTACCTTTTCACTCGCTTATTGCTATCTTTATGGCTGCGCCATGAAGATACGCACGCTCGTTGTAAAAAGCTCAAGTAAACTTGGCTTTTCACTCGCTTATGCGTATCTTTGTACTCATAAATGAATATGACGGTATGAGACGATACGAAGATTATCCTTTGCTGGCGCACAACACCTTTGGTATGGATGTGCGGGCATCCCTGTTTGTAGAGTACGATACGGCCGATGAGTTGTGTGGCTTCTTGCGCTCGGCCGACTTTGACCGCTATCGTCAGCGCTTTATCCATATCGGAGCGGGCAGCAACCTGCTTTTTACGGGCGACTATGACGGACTGGTGATGCACTCGGCCATACGTGACCTCAGCGTGCTGGAGGATGCTGCAGAGCATCAGCTCCTGCGAGTAGGCTCGGGCTATGTGTGGGACGACTTTGTAGCCTATTGCGTAGCACACGGACTGGCTGGTGCCGAGAACCTCAGTGCCATACCGGGAGAGGTGGGTGCCAGTGCTGTGCAGAATATCGGGGCCTATGGGGTGGAGGTGTGCGATGTGATTGAGCGCGTCGAGACCATGGGGCTTGACGGCACTCAGCGCGTGTTCTCAGCTGCGGAGTGCAGGTATGGGTACCGCGACTCCATCTTCAAGAAGGAGCTGCGTGGACAGTATATCGTGACTCACGTCGTGTACCGCTTGGCAAAGACGCCAACCTTCAAGCTCGACTACGGTGACCTGCGTGCCCGTGTTGAGGCCGAGGGGGTGCCTACGCTCGATGCCGTACGTCGTGCCGTCACGGCTATACGCGACAGCAAGCTCCCCGACCCGAAGGTGCTGGGCAATGCAGGCAGTTTCTTCACCAATCCCGTGATTCCCACTGCGCAGTACGAGGCCCTGAAGGCCTTGCATCCCGATATCCCCTCCTACGTCATCGACGAGCAGCATGTGAAGGTACCTGCCGGATGGCTCATCGAGCATGTGGGGTGGAAGGGACGTTCGCTTGGAGCTGCTGCCGTGCACGACCGTCAGGCCCTGGTGCTCGTCAATAGGGGTGGTGCTACGGGCAGTGAGGTGATGGCGCTCGCCCAGCGCATCTGTGAAGACATCAATGCCAAGTACGGCATACGCATTGTGCCCGAGGTAAACTATATCTGATATATCTTAATCATGAAGGTGACGTTTCTTGGTACGGGTACCTCGACCGGTGTGCCCGAGATAGGATGCCCCTGCGCGGTGTGTACCTCTGATGACCCACGCGACCACAGGCTGCGTGTGTCGGCACTTGTAGAGATGGGCGATGCGCGTATCCTGATTGATTGCGGTCCCGACTTCCGTGAGCAGATGTTGCGCGTCCCATTCGACCATATCGACGGTGTGCTGCTCACCCATGAGCACTACGACCATACAGGCGGAATTGACGACCTGCGCCCATTCTGCAGGTTTGGCGATATCGACATCTTTGCCGATGACCTCACCTGCACCCATCTTCGCGAGCGCCTGCCCTATTTCTTCCGTGAGGTGCTCTATCCCGGTGTGCCTCGGCTCAACTTTCACACTATAGAGCCCCTGTCGCCAGTCACCGTACGCGGTGTCGAGGTGATGCCTCTGCAGATTATGCACGGCAAGCTCCCCATACTGGGCTACCGTATCGGTCGGCTGGGCTTTGTCACCGATATGCTGACAGCTCCCGAGGCTACTCTGCAAGCATTGCAGGGGGTAGACACGCTCATCATCAACGGCCTCAGACCCAAGCCCCATGGCTCGCATCAGACGATAGAGGATGCCATAGCCGTAGCCCATAGGGTGGGGGCGCGTGAGACATACCTCATCCACATGAGCCACCATGCAGGGCTGCATGCGGTGACCGATGCACAGCTCCCGCCACACATACACCTGGCTTATGACGGACTGGTGATTGAGTGTAAAGATTGAGGAATGATGCTTATTCCGTGCGTTTAGCCTGAGGCTTCACATTGTCCTTCAGCGACTCGCTGATAATCTTCTTCAGCTGCAGGGTGCGCTCCTGCACCACGTTCTGCTTCTTCGGGTTGTACAGGTGGGCATACTTGCAGGGTACGAGCTTGAACTTCATGTCGTCGAGCGTACCGTTGACATCAAGCCCGAGGCGCACGGGAAGCGGACAATCGGTGAGTGAGATGTGGTAGTTGAAGCTAAGGTCGTTGTCGATGTTGTGACGTCCTCCGATGACAGCCTTGTAGTTGTCCATGGCGATGAGGAAGGGGAACAACGTCACCTTGTCGCGGAATACCGAAAGCTCCACGTTGATGCTGTCGACCACGTTCTTGGTCTTCTTCTCAAACATGAGCAGGCTGGCTATCTGGTCGAAGGTCTCATTGTCGAGCACCACAAGGTCTTTGCCCTCGATGGCTCCTGCGGCACGCAGTGTCGACAGCTTGGGGTCGTAGTTGCTGCGGAGGTAGGTCTCGGCAGCAAGGTGAAACTCGGCTTCTCCGTCGAAGGCACTGAGCATGGGCACGATGCTGTCCACGTCGGGTATCATGTGGATGAGCTCGTCAATCTCGATGTCGAGCAGGTGGAAGTCGAACCCTACGAACAGGTGATCCTTGCGGGGCGACTTATACATGGCTGTCAGCTGCATGCGTGCTGCATCGGAGGTGAAACCCATCTCCTCCAGCACCAGTATGCCATCCTTTACCGTCACGTTGCCTGCAATGTCGTCGAAGCTGAATCCATTGACGTTGGCCGATTGTATGTTGGTGTTGAGGCGTACATCAAAGCCCAGCGGTACCATGAAGGGGTCGTCCTCCTCCACCGGATTCTGCTGTGAGGGCAATGCCTCTTCCTCGGCCACTTCGGTGCTGTCGCTGGCGCCCAATCCGCTGACGAGGTCCATAATCTGAGTCACATCGGTATATGCCGAGGTGAAGTCGAGCTCTGCCTTGAGGAGGCCTGTCTCGTTGAGGAAGGAATCGATGTTGGTGATGTCGCCACGGAGCGCAAAGTCCGAGTTGCCCAGCAGGATGCGGCTGTCATTGATGGTGAAGCGTCCGTCGGTGTAGTCAAACTCGATGTGTGGTATGTCCACCGGCATGGTGAGCATGGAGGTGGCGATGTGTCCCGTTTGTAGCTCTACGTTGACGCGCGGGCTCCATTGTGCCAGCAGGTCGGTGGCAGCTTCATCGTAGCTGGCTTGTGCATCGAGCGAGAGTGCTCCTGTGGATGCTGCCGCCAGGCTTCCCATCGCAGCGTGCAGGGTGTCGCTGTGGAGGCTGATGTCGTATACGGGCTTTGCCTTGGCACCGGTGGCCTTCATCGCAAGGTTGATGACGGGCTGTTGGGTGAAGAGGCTCATCGTGTCCATCGAGGCTATGAGCCTATCTGTAGTGAGCTGTGCCTCGGCATCGATGTAGCCATCGGCAATGTGCATGGCGCGGCGGAGGGTGAAGTCGCCCTTAACCTCTTCGAGTTGTGCCTCGGCAAGGCCAGTCATGGCTACGTCGAGGTTGCTGGCCTTTATGCTGCCGACAGCTCTGTCATTGCCTCCCGTGTAGGTCACTGCGAGGTTTGCGGCACGGCTCTGTAGCGCTATGCTGTCGTTGTAGAGCAGGTCGAGGCGGCTGAGGCCCAGGGTGGCGTCGGCTTTTCTGATGGCCATCTCGCCATTCGCCATGCCTCCCTCGATGCTTCCTTGCAGGGCAGTGCTTCCCTTGATGCGTATGCCGTCGAGCAGGTTGCGATAGCTGTCGGGCACGAGGGTGAGCAGGCTGGGGATGTCCCAATACTCGGTCTCGAAATGCAGGTAGGCATCCATGGTTGACGTGTCGGGGATGTGCACCCCTACGTTCAGGGTGATGAGGTATTCGTTGAGCGAGATGCCTGCCTCGGAGATGTCGATATGCTGCCATGCCGTGTCGGTCATTAGGGGTGCGCAGATTCCTATTTCGGCCTCGCTGAGCATCTGCTCCTTGTCCATCGTCACGTTGACTCCCTTGGCCTCGAAGGTAGGGAGGAGGAAGATGCGTGAGCCACCGGCTTGTGCCTCGGCCTCGAACTGCGCTGTGGCGAGGGTAGCGCTGAGGGGGCTCTCGCCACCCATGCTGATGGTTATGGGCCTGGTGTCGAGTGTTGTGGTGGCTGTGAGATAGCTGTCCTTGATGCTGCCGTCGAGCTGCCATGCCAGGGCATTGATGCCTGCCTCGATGTCGGCTGCTGTGGCCTTGATGTTGCCTATGGTGAGGCTACCACCCACCTTGCCGTCGGTATTGTCCATGGTGCCATTGAGCTTCAGGGCAACGTCGCTCACCGTAGCCGATATGGGCATCTCGCCCTCCATGCTCACGGTCACCTGCTGCAGCGAACTCTTGATGGCACCCTTCAGCTGCTTGCCTTTCAGCTGGCCGTTGAGGGTGAGGGCAAAGTCCTCTATGCTTGCCTGCTGGCCTGCCTCTTCGTCGCGGTAGGTGACGTCGATGTCGCTGATGGTGATTTCCTGAATGTCGAGGTCGGGCAGCGTGAAGTCGGTGCTTGTGGTGTCCTCCTCAGCGGTGCTGTCGGTGGCAAACACCATGAAGTTGCTTGTGCCATCGGCCTTGATGTAGAGGTTGGCCTCTCCTCCCTTGAGGTGGAGGCGGCGCAGCACGATGCTGCTACTCCCGAGCAGCTCCTTGATGTCGAGCACGGCTTCGCACTGTGTGATTGCTGCGACGGTATCGCTGGGGGCACCTTCGGTAGGGTTGATGAGTGCCACATCGGTCAGTCGGAGTGCCACATCGGGGAAGCTGCTGAATAGCGTGAGGTCAATCTCCCCGGCTTGCATTTCGCAGGTGAGGTACTTGGCTGCCACCTTATTGACGATGCCCGTGAGGCGTGAAGGTGTGAATACCAGGTAGCAGGCTATGCCTGCCGTTATGATGATGAGCGTGAGCAGAGAGGCAAGGGTGATGGCTCCTGCCTTGATCCATCGTTTCATAAGCGTCAATATACTTTGATGAATGAATAGGTGTCGGCCTTGTTATAGGCGTCGTAGTACTTGAGTGTCGAGGGGGTCAGCTCGGTGATGATGTAGTACATGGGCACGTCGCCTCCCATCTCCATCTTGTGGATGTGTATCATCTCGCTCTCGTCGACCT
This sequence comes from uncultured Bacteroidales bacterium, assembly GCA_947367415.1. Classification (GTDB taxonomy): domain Bacteria; phylum Bacteroidota; class Bacteroidia; order Bacteroidales; family Bacteroidaceae; genus UBA1189. Next base: position 559 of record CANBEE010000059.1, on the reverse strand, counting down.
CCCAGGTGAACTTCTGCGCTTCGTCGGCATATACGCCATCGCCCTCGTCCCAGCAGCGGCCTGTGCCGTCGCTGAAGTATTCGTAATACTCTGTGCCCGACTCCCATTTGCCATACAGGTCGGTGATGTCGTACTCTACCGTGGGCAGCAGCTCTTCGGGTATACAGCCGGTGAAGGCGGCCATTATGAATAGGAAGCTCAGTGACAATAGAACGGTTTTCTTTGTAGTCATATCGTGGGTTGTGTTGTAATTCAGACGCGAAGATACCTATTTTTGGCTATTCGGCAATGTTATTTTCACTATTTCTTGGTATTGCGGCCTTTTTTGTTTCATCGTACCTTTGTATTCGAAATCGAAGGTAAGCTGCACTCGTTGAAAATAGAGTAAACTCTATTCACTCGCTTGCATTACCTTTGTATCCGAAATCGAAGGTAAGCTGCACTCGTTGAAAATAGAGTAAACTCTATTCACTCGCTTGCATTACCTTTGTATTCGAAATCGAAGGTAAGCTGCACTCGTTGAAAATAGAGTAAACTCTATTCACTCGCTTGCATTACC
>CANBEE010000058.1 GCA_947367415.1 uncultured Bacteroidales bacterium | reverse complement strand
GTAGGCAAGCAGGTGCTCTTCATCGCTAACTTCGCTCCCCGCCAGTTCAAGAACGGCCTCGTGAGTGAGGGCATGATTCTCAGCGCCGAGAACTACGACGGCTCACTGGCGGTGACATCGCTTCTACGCGAGGTGAAGCCGGGAAGTGAGGTAAAATAAAAGTGTATTATAACAGCATAAACTATGCAAGCAATCATATTGGCCGCAGGTATGGGTAAGCGCCTTGGTGAACTCACCAAGGAGAATACTAAGTGTATGGTATCGGTCAATGGGGTGCGCCTCATTGATCGTATGCTGACACAGCTGGCTGCACGAGACCTTTCTCGCGTGGTCATTGTTGTAGGCTATAAAAAGGAAGAGCTCATTGCCCATATCGGTAACCGATATGACGACCGCATCAAGATAGAGTACGTACACAACGACATCTACGACAAAACCAACAATATCTACTCACTGGCGCTGGCCAAGGAGTATATGCTCGAGGAGGATACGCTGCTGCTGGAGTCGGACCTCATCTTTGACGACAGCATGCTCGACCTAATCATCCATGATTCCTATCCCAATCTGGCCCTTGTAGCCAAGTATGAGACTTGGATGGATGGTACCATGGTGCGCATCTCTGAGGATAACGACATCATGAGCTTTATCCCGAAAAAGGCTTTCAAGTATGCCGATATAGAGCACTACTACAAGACTTGTAACATCTATAAGTTTAGCCGTGAATTCTCCAATACCCAGTACGTGCCCTTTCTCGAAGCCTACAGCAAGGCTATGGGCAACAATGAGTACTACGAGCAGGTGCTGCGTGTGCTCACCGCACTCGACCGTTCGGACCTGAAGGCATTGCCCATCACCACAGAGAAGTGGTACGAGATAGATGATGTGCAAGATCTGGATATAGCTTCTGCAATGTTCTCCTCAGAAGATGAGCTGCTTGGCAAGTACTACCGCCGCTATGGCGGGTACTGGCGTTTCCCACAACTGAAAGATTATTGCTATTTGGTTAACCCCTATTATCCCAGTTCAAGGATGAAGGATGAGCTTCGCGCCAATTTCGACGTACTGCTCACCGAATACCCCTCGGGGATGGGTGTTAATTCATTGCTGGCAGGCAAGTACTTTGGCATCAATCAGGACTATGTAGTTGTGGGAAATGGCGCTGCTGAGCTTATCAAGAGCTATGTGGAGAATCACGTGGAGGGTAATATCGGCATTGTCTTTCCTACTTTTGAGGAATATCCCAACCGTGCTTTCGCAGAGCGTATTGTCAAATACGTACCCGACAATGCTGACTTTGCCTATGAGGCACAAGATGTCAAGACCTACTTTGCCGACAAGACAATCTCTACTCTATTACTTATCAATCCCGACAATCCATCAGGCAACTTCATTCCTGTGGCCGATGTGCTGTCACTGATAGAGTGGGCACACGAACAAGGCATCACGATAATAGTAGATGAGAGTTTTGTAGACTTTACGGAAGACTTTGCCAACAACTCGCTCCTCCATAATAATATATTGGAATCTCACAGAAACTTGGTGGTGGTGAAGTCCATCAGCAAGTCGTATGGTGTGCCTGGCCTCCGCTTGGGTGTGCTTGCCTCAGGTGACAAGACTCTGATAGACCGCATGAAAAAGGAGGTGGCGATATGGAACATCAACTCGTTTGCAGAGTTCTATATGCAGATCTTCGGTAAGTATGAGAAGGACTATACCGTTGCCTGCCATAAATTCATTAAGGAGCGCAATGTCTTCTTCGAGGAGTTGCAGGCCGTGCAATTCTTGCGCGTGATACCCTCACAGGCCAACTACTTCCTCTGTGAGGTGACCGATAGATATACCGCCACCGAACTGACCCAACTGCTACTGAAGCGCTACAATATCCTCATCAAGGACTGCGGCACCAAGTCGGCTTTTGCCGGCAAGCAGTATATACGCATCGCCATCCGTGACCGGGCCGACAATGCCTATTTCGTAGAAGCACTTAAAGAATTGGTATGATGAAGAGAATCTGCATCTGTGGAGGTGGCTCATTGGGGCATGTCATTGCCGGTTATCTGAGTGCAAAGAAGAATGTAGAAGTAAACATTCTTACCCAGCGTCCACAAATGTGGAAGTATGAGTTGCGTATATCTACACCTAAAGGCGATACTCTATGCGGAAAACTGAACGTTATCAGCGACAAGCCTGATGAGGCTTTAAAGGAGGTTGATATTGTATTGCTTTGCTTACCCGGCTATGCAATCAGAAGCGAACTGATGAAGATTAAACCCTATGTGAATAGTTGTACTTACGTAGGTTCGGTATTCTCTTCTACGGGATTCTTCTTTGAAGCTATGGAATTGCTCGGAGGTGATGTCCCTTTATGGGGATTCCAGCGCGTTCCCTTTATTGCTCGCACCCATATATATGGAGAGAGTGCACATTTATTGGGTTACAAGAGCTGCCATAATATTGCTATAGAGCATAGTGACGACAAGGAAGGATTTAGGGCAGTTGTAGAAGACCTCTTTGATGCTCCCGTACATCTGCTGAACAATTATTATGAAGCGAGTTTCACTAATAGCAATCCTATACTGCATCCATCAAGGCTTTATACCTTATTCAAGGATTGGGACAACGAGGTCTATTATGAACATCAATTCCTGTTCTATGAGGAGTGGACTGATGAGGCGTCTGAATTGCTGATAGCACTAGATCGAGAACTTTTTACCCTCTTGGAGAAGTTGCCGGTAGCGCCAGACTTCCTGACCCCCATTCTTCCCTATTATGAAAGCACTGATGCGACAAGTTTGACGCATAAGATACGCTCCATTAATAGTTTCAAGGGAATAGCTACACCTATGATATACTCCGACAAGGGATGGCAACCCGATCTCGGTAGCCGTTACTTTCAAGAGGACTTTATGTATGGCTTGAAATATATCTATCAAGAGGCTCACCGATTGGGAATAGCAGTCCCGATGATAGATAAAGTATACCATTGGGGAAGACAAATGGCAGGAGCTGTAAATAGGTAACACACTAACAATAGGATAATGTCTGTAGTCAACCAAAAACGTATAGCCAAGAATACAGCCTTATTGTATGTAAGGATGTTGTTTATTATGGCTATTAGCCTATATACTTCGCGTGTCATTCTGAAGACATTGGGCGACATCGACTTCGGATTATATAATGTAATTGGTGGCATTGTCGTTACCTTTTCATTTCTTAATGGAGTGATGGGGTCTGCCTGCAGTCGCTATTTTGCGATTGAGATAGGGAAAGGCGACAATGAGGCATTACGCCGGGTATTCAATCTCAACGTTACCATATTCTTGCTCTTGGGAGTTATTATTCTGGTTTTAGCAGAAACCATCGGTCTATGGTTCCTCAATCATAAGATGCAGATACCTCCCGATAGAATGGTGGCAGCACAATGGGTATATCAGTGCTCCATTGTCGCCTTCATCATCAATATGTTTGTAACCCCCTATCGCTCGGTCATTACCGCAAGGGAAAACATGAAGGTATATGCCTATTGCAGTGTGGTAGAGGTTGTGCTGAAGTTGGCTATTGTATATGTACTTGTCATATCACCTATCGACAAGCTGATATTGTATTCCATCCTTATGGTGGGTATCACTGTAGGTACAGGACTTTTCTATGCACTCTACTGCAGGCACTATTATAATGAATGTCGCTATTCATTCTACTGGGACAAGCCTTTGTTTAAGGAGATAGTCGGTTATACTGGATGGCAAGTCATTGGTGTTGCCTCCGACATAGGCCGAAACCAAGGAGTCAATATCATATTGAACATGTTCTTCGGCGCCATTGCCAACACAGCACGAGGCATTGCCTATCAGGTTTTCGCCAATATCAATCAGTTTGTGCAGAACTTTGTTATAGCATTCAGCCCCCAAATAACCAAGTCGTATGCCATTGGAGACAATGAGGGTATGATGAAACTGGTGTTTCAGAGTTCAAAGTTTTCATACTATCTGTTATATATACTCATCTTGCCCGTATGTTTAGAGACTCCGAAGATTTTGGAGATCTGGCTTGGTGAGGTACCTGATGATACAGTCATATTTTGCCAGCTTACCTTAATCGCCGCACTCATCGACTCGCTGCTATATCCGCTGCTTACGGCTGTTCGTGCTACTGGCAAGGTCAAGTGGTATCAAATCTCAGTAGGGGGAACCCAGCTGTTGACCCTACCGATATGCTACGCCATGTTCAAGTGGGGAGATTATCCGGCAACTGCAGCTTTCTATGTGGTTATTGCTACCTCTGTTATAGCACAGATATTCCGCGTAGCTATCATGAAGCGGCTGCATAGAATGAGCATCAAGGACTATTTCTTTGCTGTGCTTAAACCTATACTTTTGGTCACCTTCCTAGCAGCCATACTGCCTATAGCCCTGAAAACTATTATCTCTGCTACCTTCTGGGGGGCGGTGTTGAATATTGGTATAAGTATGATCTCTGTAGGTGTCGTAGTACTGTTGGTAGGAGTAACATCTACCGAACGTATACATATCTTGGAAGTAGTACGGAAATTTATAAGAAGAAAAGGAACACACGCTAATGATTGAAGAACGGATACAACAACAGTTGCGCGAGAAGTATAATCCTGATGGTTCAGTTTTGCGGAATATGCAATTGCAGTTGCTGGACATCTTGAAGGAGTTTGATGCTATCTGTCAAAAACATCATATTCCTTATTGGTTGGATTCAGGTACTTTGATTGGTGCTGTACGGCACGGAGGATTTGTCCCATGGGATGATGATGTTGATGTTTGTGTCCTAAAGAAAGACCAGAAAAGGATTAGGCAAATAATGCAACAGGAACTGGGAGCATCGCTGAAGTATATGGACGAGAAGGTCGATAGTACCTATCCTCGAAAATGGGCACGTATCGTAAAAACGATGGATGAGGGTGATGCGAAAAGCAATATCATCTGGCTGGATATATTCATAATGGAATATGGGAATAAAACACTAAGCAAGATTGCAAATCAGACGTATGGTAAGTGTTATAGACGTAAGAATGGACTGATTAAGGAAAGAGGTTATAAAAAAGTCCTTTCTTATTGCGCCTATCCGTTCTGTTGGTTCCTGATGCAAATACTTAGGCTGATAGGTATCTGTTTCTGCCGTAATACACTGATATTTGATTATGGGAGCGTGTTTTCCTCTATTCGCAAAAGAGATGAAATATTTCCTTTGTCACAAATGAATTTTGAGGATGCATGTTTCTCTGTACCCCAAAATTGGGATAGCTATTTGAAAAGGATTTATGGCGATTATATGAAATTGCCTTCCAATTATTATAAATGAGAAAGTGACTATGACGACGGCATTTATCATTCAAGCAAGGATGGGATCTACCCGTCTACCAGGTAAGCTCTTGTTGCCTTTCTGTGAAGGGGAAACGATTCTTGACATCTTGGTAGACAAACTTAGGCAGGTAGAAGATACAGATATAATTATAGCGACAACACTTAACCCCATTGATATGCCTATTGCTGCTAAGGCGGAGGAGATGGGGATAAAATGCTATAGAGGTTCTGAGAATGATGTCTTGCAACGGTTTGTTGATGCCGCCCAGCACTATAGGACGAAGAAGATTATACGTGTGTGCTCTGACAATCCGTTCATTGATGTCAACGAGATGCGACGATTGGTAGCAGCCGCAAAGACAAATCAAGAGGACTATATAAGCTTCGATGTAGATGGTGTACCATCAATATTGACTCATTATGGCTTTTGGGCCGAATACGTCTCCTTGGATGCGCTGTTGAGAATCAAGGAACTTACAAATGAGCCTTTCTATCATGAGCACGTCACTAATTATATTTATAAGCATCCGTCTGAGTTCTCTATCAAGTGGTTGGATGTAGATAAAGCTATTCACCATTATAAGGATATCAGATTGACAATCGATACCCCAGCTGATATGGAGAATGCATCGCGCCTTCTTCACAGTTTTATGAAAGATGGTGACAGTTATCCTGATATACCCCAAATCCTTCAGTTTATCCAAGAACATTCCGAGTATTCTGATTTGATGCGGAAAGAAATCCAAAACAACCAAAAGAAATGAAAAGTACATATATAATTGGAGAAATAGGCCAGAATCATAATGGTTCTGTAGACATCGCCAAATTGATTGTAGAGCTTGTTGCACGCCCAGTAAGGGAGGAGGTTTTTAATTTGGACTTGCGACCTATGGACGCAGTAAAGATGACCAAGCGGGATTTGTCTGAGGAGTTGACCACTTCGCAGATGAATCGTCCGTACAATACTCCCAATTCATTTGGAAGAACTTATGGAGAGCATCGCGCTTTCTTGGAGTTGTCAGATGAACAGCATTTTGAGGTATACAAGTATGCTAAATCCCTTGGTCTTGACTTTATAGAGACACTATGTGCGAAAGGTTGCTTGTCCATATTGAGGCTGTTTACACCAGATTCATTGAAAGTTGCTAGTCGCGACTTGACAAATCTTCCATTACTTGAGGCTTTGGCTGAAACGAAGATCCCGATAATTCTGTCAACGGGTATGGCTGGAAAGAAAGAGCTTGATGATGCCTTGGACGTAATCACAAAGTACCATTCAGATATATCGATTCTGCACTGTGTGTCACAATATCCAACGGCACCGGACAATCTGAACCTGAACACAATTAGGTATCTCAAGGAGCACTATGGACAGTATAGAATCGGATTCTCGGACCATACTATCGGCATCTCTGCTCCTGTCGTGGCTGTCGGGATGGGAGCTGAAATCATCGAGAAGCATATCACCATAGACCGCAGAATGAAGGGAACGGACCAGGCAGGGTCATTAGGCCCTGATGGTGTGAACCGTATGGTGAGGGATATACGTGTGGCCGAAAAATGGATGGGAACAGAGGACCTGTACATAGACAAGAGTATAGCCGAAGCACGCGTCAAACTGGAGCGCTCGATTGCTACTAAACGTGCCATGAAGGCAGGCGAGACAATCACGAAGGAGGATATCCACATGCTGAGCCCAGGAGACGGATTCAAATGGAAACAGGTGGATGAGGTGGTTGGAAAAGTTGTAACCTCCGACATTGCAGCTAATGAAATAATCTATCCGAACCAAATCAAATAGGTATGCTCCCAAAATTAGTACTGACAGATATAGATGGTGTGTGGACCGATGGAGGCATGTATTATGACCAACACGGGAATGAGTGGAAACGTTTCAACACATCGGATAGTGCAGGCGTTCTCTTTTGCAAACGACTGGGCATACCTGTGGGAATCATAACAGGCGAGAACACACAAATCGTAGAAAGAAGGGCCCAAAAACTGGGCGTAGATTATCTTTTCCAGGGGATAAAGGACAAGCGGACGTGTGCCGAGAAACTATGTGTAGAACTCGGAATAACACTTGACGAGGTGGCTTATATTGGCGATGATATTGGCGATATAGAACTTCTCCAGGCAGTAGGCATGGGTTTTGTCCCGGACAATGCTCCTGTATATGTTAAGCAGGTTGCAAGATATCGACTGAACGTCAAGGGAGGTAATGGTGCTTTTAGGGCAATGGTAGAGCAGATACTTTGCCAGAACGACATTGATGTAATGGAACTTCTTGGCAAATAGCATAATACTAGGTACTATGAAGAGAACAATACGGAAGATTATCTTATGGCCTTTTCGGATAATGGCTGAATTTACAACAAAAGTGTATCATACGCTTTACTATTTTAGCCATAAAGAAATAGCACGAAAAGACTGCATCAACCGATTGCAGCCCCAGCGCCAAGGAAGAATATTGTTGAGGATATTGGGCAATGGTAAATCGCTGTCCGATGATTTGGCTGTGTTTGCTTCTAATGAGCAGACCGATTATATGGTGGTGAACAGACACGTGCTGTCTGATTCTTATCAGGTAGTCAAGCCGCGCTACTACACCTTGGCCGATTCCTATTTCTATACCATGCCGGATGGATATTCGATATTGCAGCATATCGATGAGGAGACTCAATGGGATATGTTTCTCTTTGTACCCAATGAGAGAGCTGCTCGTGATGCGATGAACCTATATATCAAGAACCAACATATAACTGTAGTATACTACAATGCTGGGACGTATGAGGGGTTTGATTGTATGAGACGATATATGGAGAACCATAATCTCTCGATGCCCGTGTCGCAGAACGTAGTGGTAGCAGGAGTTTATATTGCTATCTGTATGCAGTATCCGACCATAGAGCTGTACGGTGTTGAACACTCCTGGACACGAAATCTCTCGGTAAACGAGGACAATGAGGTATGCCTGGAGAATCCTCACTTTTATGACAGTAAAGGCCAAAAAGTCCAGACTCAGATGGGGTGGAACCTCCATGTCACATTGAATAAGTATGCACGTATGTTTGAGTCGTATTGGGAACTGAATACACTGGCTGAGAAACGTAAAGTGCGTATCATCAACAAGACTAAGGACTCCTTTATAGATGCTTTCCCTAAAAAGTAAAAGCCATGATAAGCAAAGTATTCTACCTGTTCACGTACATCTTAAGTCAGTGCTTCTCGAAGCTCAAAGCCGACATGCACTCTGAGATTGCATTCAATAAACAGAGTATCAAGGGTAAGGGAAATCGCTTGGAGGCATATCGGGCTAAAATAGGGCATTGTACCTTTAAACTGTCGGGAGAGAACAACCTGTTCTCATGCCAGAGCCTCTTAAAGAGGTCTGACATACTTATCGAGGGGGACAATAATAGGATTGTTATCGATGCAGGGGGAGAAATCAGAAACATTAAGTTGTGGATAAAAGGCAATGGGAATGAGATTCATATAGGCAATGAGGTCATATTCAATGGCGGACGTATCGTTTGTGCAGGGAGTAACAATAGGGTAGCTATTGGCAATGATTGTATGTTTGCTGAACGCATTGAAATATGGGCATCTGACACTCATCCAATCTACAAAGATGGTCAGATTATCAATCCGTCGCAACCTATATATATAGGTGAACATGTTTGGGTAGGTACAAATGTGACCATCCTCAAGGGCAGCACCCTAAACGATGGATGTATCATAGGCATGGGAAGCCTTGTCAAGGGGGAGGTACCATCTCGAGTGGTATATGCAGGAAATCCTGCCAGAGTGCTCAAGGAGGATGTCGAGTGGGATAAGTCCACTATACCTCTATAACACCTTATAATGTTTGGCCAAAAAGCGGAACACTGGATTAGTAATCCATTTAGGGAAACATCTTCTGAAGGTGCGTACCAGACGCTTCCGCATAATCATCGAGCAGCGTTCGTGGGCTACGTCTACTCCGCGTGACTCTATGATATCATAAAGCTCGTTTGCCGAATCTATATAATGATTATAGGTGGTTCCTCCAGTCATTTCTACTCGTGCTACCAATAAGTCTATGTATATAAACTTGTAGCCATCAAGATACAGCGAAGAGAGTTGCTCAAAGTCGGCAGCATATCGATACTTCAGGTTGAATGGATGTGAACGCAATAATGAAAGTTTCACAAAGGTCGCTTGATGGGATATCGCCATCTTGTGGTTAATGTAGGCAACCTTGGGCCTTACCTCATATATACCATATTCCAATACCTGTTCACTATTACCATATACAACATCTGCATCAGGATGTTCTTCGATGAAATGGGCTATTTTCTCTACAACCTCATTGTTGACAAATATGTCATCGGCATTCATGAAAAGGAGATAGTCACCTGTTGCGGCAGCTATACCCTTATTCATACCATCATATAGCCCTTTGTCCTTTTCGCTTACAAAATAGGCTATCCGGTCGCTATATTGCTCTATAATGTGTTGCGTGCCATCCGTACTGCCTCCATCAATAATCAGGTACTCGACATTCGGATACGTCTGTTCTATCACAGATTGTATAGTTTTCTCTATGCAGTAGTGTGTATTATATGACACAGTGACAACAGAAATCTTAGGACATTTCATCATTTATTCAATACAAATAGCAGGTTATCGTTGTGCAAATGTACACATTTTGCTATTATTTTACTACTTTTGTAACGGAATAATATGCTTTTATATGCCACACGTTTCTATTATTATCCCCGTCTACAATGCAGGTCCCTATATCGAGGCCTGCCTAGCTTCGCTTGTAGCGCAGACCTTGGACAATATTGAAGTGTTGCTTGTCGATGATAATGGGCGCGATGATAGTATGGAGCGTGCGCGGAGATTTGTTGAGGCTCATACGAACGACATGACCTTCCGCTTCCTTGCAACACCGCATAATATGGGGCCTGGGCCGGCACGTAATGTGGGCATTGAAGCTGCTCAGGGTGAATATGTAGCTTTTGTTGATAGTGATGATGTGGTGGAGCCCGACTTTTGCGAGCAGCTGTATCAGGCAGCCAAGCAGTATGATGCCGACCTCGCCTATTGTCAAGCACAGTTAGTAAAAGGCGCTGAGATTCAACCCATGAATAATCCCGTGATTGAGAGCGGCTCGTTTAGTGGGAAGAAACGTTATTTTTTTCTCACCCATTACACCACGCTCTTCGTCTCCTTCCTTTATCGTCGCTCGCTGCTCAATGAGTATGGCATCCGTTTCCCCTCTACGCGCAGTGCCGAGGACAGCTATTTCCTTACCTGTTCGCTGCTGGCTACAAAGCGTGTTGCTTGTGTCGTTAAGCCGCTATATCACTATCTTGTGCACGATGAGTCTCTTTCCGAAGTACGCAACCCCAAACGCTATATAGACAAGATACAGTCCTTCGACCTGCTTATGCAGTTTGCCCGTGAGAAGGGACTCTACGAACCCGATAAGGCAGAGCTCGATTACATCTACCTCAAGAAAGCCTATCTGCTAGGCATCTTCACCTATTTATATAATGAGGACTATCCGCAGACGCTCGTCTTGAGCAAGATATACAACCATCTGCTCTGCTTTGTCCCCTACTATAAGCACAATCCTTATTACAGGAAAGACTATAAGATGCGCTTGCTGCATACCCTTATCCGCAGCTTCCCTGCATTGGCCAAGAAGCTGATACCTCTCTACATACGTAAAACAAAAATGAAACTGTAATGAAGCCACACATACGCATACGCTTTGTTGACTTTTGGGACGATTTCATCCCTGAGAAGAGCCTTTTCTACCAGTTGCTGAGTGAGAAGTATGAGATTGAACTGTCTGAAACGCCCGATTATCTCTTCTGCTCCGTTTTTGGCGATGAGCATCTGCGTTACGACTGTGTGAAGATATTCTACACGGGCGAGAATCAGTGCCCCGACTTCAATCTCTACGACTACGCCATCGGTTTCGAGCGAATGACTCTTGGCGACCGCTATTTCCGCCTGCCCATATATTACCTCTATACCAATGACTTTGCTGCCATGCAGACAAAGCACAAGATTGAAAACCTCGATGGGAAGGCAGATTTCTGCAGTTTCGTCTATTCCAACAACAATGCTTCGCCCCATCGTGAGCAATTCCTCAACAAGCTCAATGAGTATAGGATCGTGTCATCGGGTGGGCGCTACCGCAACAATGTGGGTGGCCCTGTAGCCGACAAATTGCAGTTCCAGCTTACTCACAAGTTTAGTATCGCTTTTGAGAACAGCAGCTATCCCGGCTACTGCACCGAGAAACTGGTGCAGGCATTTGCCGCCCGCACCATCCCCATCTATTGGGGCGATGAGCAGGTAGCTGAATCATTCAATGAGGGCGCTTTCATCAATTGCCATCGCTATACATCCTGGGACGAAGTTGTCGAGGAGGTCAAGCGAATTGACCAAGATGATGCGCTATGCCTGCAGATGTTGCAGACCCCTGCTCTGCGGCATCCCGAAGAGGATGACCGTGAAGCCACACTTCAACGCCTTACCGATTTCTTTTGCCACATTATGGACCAGCCACTTGATGCGGCCACCCGCTACAACCGCTATTATTGGGGCAAACGCTACAATGACCGCATGAGGCAATACGCCAAGGCTTATAGGCATTCTCTACGTGGCATGGCCGATTATCTCTACAAGAAGTCTTTTTGGAAATTTCGTCGCAAAGGTATCCTATGGAAGATTGACCGTTGGATAAAGCGAAAAGCGTAATACACAACAGAGGCGCCACATTTGTGACGCCTCTGTGCTATAGATAATCATTATAGGTGTCGTATCAGTCGATATCAACAAGCTGCATCTTCTTGTTGAATGTAAGTTCTACGCGGTTGTTTAGCTTTACGTCATACTCGCGGTGGTCGCGCTCGATCTTAATGGCTTTTGCATCGGGATAATGTGCCTTGATAGTCTTCTCGATTGCTGAGGGGACGATACCGGCGGGTAGAGCAGTGCTTACACAATCTACCTCTGTCCAATTCCCTTTGCGGTCAAATTCAACTTTGCACCCATTCGTGAAGATGACATCATAGCTGAGCTCCATTACATCAATCTCCTTGCGGGCCAGTGAAATCTTGGCATCGGCAAAGTAGGTAGTCAAGAATGTCTGTGCCTTTTGAGGCAGTTGGTCGCGTGTTATAGGCTGATAGTTGTCAGCGCCTACGTTAGCTACTAAGGTAAATACACATGCTAAGAAAAGAATCAT
>CANBEE010000057.1 GCA_947367415.1 uncultured Bacteroidales bacterium | reverse complement strand
GATGCAGGACGAGGAGTGGAATTTCTGATGCGTCTGCCCTGCCGCGAAGACAAATGATGATGCGTTATAAAATTTTGCGAGATTCTTGGTGAGTAATTATTGATTATTTGTACTTTACAAAAACGCGCTGTTGACGTAATCTTTCGAATTGTGAATTATGATACTTTGTATCAAGATCCCTTGCTTGCAAGGCATAGTTCAAACAAGTTTGACTCTGCTCTTGCTACGCTGCGGAATTGTGAATTGTCCATTGTCAATTGTGAATTGTCAATTGGCTCTCCTGCCAAGGGGTATTGGATGTGGATTATTGTACACGCACTGTGTTGTAACTCACTGAAGATTAATTGTGAATTGTGAATTGTGAATTGCCAATTGCCCTTCCTACCAAGGGGTGGATGAGAATCCTTATATATGACTTTTCTGTTTTTTCTCGCTTTAAATTTGCTTTTTCGCTCGCCTGAACTAAAATTCTTGCGCTCAACAATGTAAATAAGTTTACATAATCTTCGCTTAATCGAAATTTTATACTAATTTTGTCAGTGCACACAGCCGGAAGCCCTATGGGACGACAGCGGTGGGCAGACATATACATAAAAGGCGTATCTGTACGCTTTGGTTTTGACGATATAGGAATCTGGAAAATTCAAACGATTAGTCAAGAACAAAGCAACAAGGAGCGCCCTATGGGATGTTTGTATACAGGCTCCTACTGGCTCGCGATAGCAACAAATGCGTTGCTTCTCGTGTTCTCGGTAGCGGTAGTCGCGATATATATAACATCATCGTGGGGCTTTCGACGTTGCTCGTTTCGACTAATCGGGCAATCCAGAGCCTCTATATCGTGGAACGAGTAACAGACGGCTCCACGTTTCTTTTTGTATCCTGTCTTATGCTTTTACTGAATTGATGAATTGTCCTGCACCGATGGAGCCGAGGCGCAGCAAATACGATTTATGCCATGAAAACACGAAAAGAACCAATTTGAACCAAAGGGGTTAGCGTAAAAGGATGTATCTTTGAAAAAAAATTAAACAAGTATTATGAAAAAGACATTTTCTCTCTTGACACTTTGCTTAGGCTTGTGTTGTGTGTCGTGTTATGATGACACTGCGTTGGTACAGCGTATCGAAGCTCTGGAAACGACTCAGATTGCTTCCATTAATGAGCAGATTGGTGCAATAAGATCGTCTATTGCTGATTTGGAGGCAACTGACAGGGAACTGGATGCTGTCATTAAGGTGTTGGAAGGGCAGGATGCTGCTCTGCAGGCCGATGTGGAGGAACTGAAGGCTGCTGATGCAGCTCTGGATGACAGAATTGCAGAGTTGAAGGCGTATGCCGAGGCTGAACTGGCATCAACGAAGGATTGGGCAAGCGCTACGTTCGCTACTCTCGAGCAGTATGAAGCTACGTGTGCCGAGGTGGCAGCGGTCAAGGTGCTCATCGATGACTTGGCGACAATCCTCAAGCAGTCTATTGCCGATGCGGTAGCTGCATCAGAGGCGGGACTGAAGGATTGGGTGAACGAACAACTGACCGGTTATTGGACTATTGCCGAGACGCAGGCCAAGCTTGACGGACTGAGGGGCGATGCCGAAAAGGAGTTTGCAGCCATTGAGGCCGACCTGCGGACTGCCGCCGATGAACTCACTGCTGCCTACAAGAACGCTATCGCCGAGGCTATTGCGACCTCGGATGGCAAGTTGTCGACAAAGATTGACGAGGTGAATGCTGCGTTGGAAAAGAAAATAGCCGATATTGAGACCAGGCTGACTGCCGTAGAGGAAAAGCTGGCTGTGCTCACCCGTGAGTTTGCTATCACGTTTAACGATACGGAGATAGGCGTTGTTGCCGGTGGAGTGACATCGGTAGGTTATACGATTATAGGAGCTACGGATAAGACCACCGTTAAAGCATTTGGTCAGAATGGCTGGAGTGCACGCGTCGTTCCCGACGGGACGGACAAGGGAACCATCACTGTCACCGCTCCCGACCCGATTACCGATGAAGAGATCATCGTGCTGGTATACGATGGTGAGTATCGCACCATTATGAGTACTGTCAGCTTCGCGAAGGGGTATGCCACGCCATCGCGAGCCGCAGTAGAACTTGGTGCCGAAGCCGACACGGTGAGTATCGAATTGACTTCGAACCTCAGCTGCCACGTATCTATTCCCGAGGATGCCCAAAGCTGGCTGTCTGTTGTGGAGCCCGATGCTACTCGTGCTGTCAGGACGGAGACAATCCATTTTGCCTGCACAGAGTGTATCGGTGGCATTCGCAAGGCGACAGTGATGTTTGCGGACGATGCCGGTGTTGCTGTCTCTACCATGGTGTTTGTTCAGCAGGGAAGCGCTGTAGAGGTTACCTTGACTGAGGCCGGTACCTTGGAATCAAAGATTGATGCGAGCCTTTATCGTGATATCAAGGGACTGGTAATCAATGGCCCGATAAACGGTACGGATATTCCTGTCATTAGAAAAATGATAAACCTCGAAATCCTTGATATGAGCAATGCAACAATTGTAGCGGGAGGCGGTGCCTATGTCGAAAATTATTATACAGAAGATGATGTCATTGGCGACTATATGTTTGCAAGAGTTGGATTGATAGAAGTTATACTCCCATCTACAGTGGCGAGGATAGGTGAATACGCATTCTTAGAGTGTAAATCATTGGAATCAATTAATATTCCATCATCTGTGAAGGAAATTGGTGTCAGTGCGTTTTGGGATGCATATGCTTTAAAATATTTTACATTGCCAGAAGGGTTGGAGGTTATTGGAGACGTATCATTGGGCTCTTCAGAGGTGTTGGAAAGTTTGGTAATCCCTAGTACTGTAAAATATATAGGAGCAAATGCTTTTACTTTTGCTAGTATTGGAGAAATTCACCTTAAAGCGTTGCCTGAAACATTGACAGAGATACATGAAAACATATTTGGATATTGTCAAACTAACGTGTACGATGAGGCGATACTTTATATCCCTAAAGGAACGCTTGATGCATATTCGGGTACCGACTTTGGACGGTTCAAGAATATTGTCGAGGAATAATCACTGATTCATTGGCGGAGCTGAACAGTTGAAACTTGCTGTTTGGTTCCGCCAATTAGTTTATCGATATCATAATAAACCCAGAAATAACAATTATGAAGAGACAAGTACTATGGATCGCTGTTGCTATGTTGGCTTCATCAACATCGCTTGTTGCACAATCGAGCAACAATGTGGACGAAGTCGTAAGGATTGAACGTCACACTGCACGGAATTACCGTGAGGGAGAGATGATTGTCAAGTTCAAACCTACTGGCGCAGCACGCATGCAATCGCTTACTCGCGGTGTTAGTGCTGGAGTAAACAAAGTGGATGAGGTGTTCAGCGAACTGGGTGTCACTGCCAGTGAGCAGTTGATGCCACTGAGTGGAACCAAGGTGATGCCGCGTGCCAAAGCTTTACGCTCGGTAAGTGGAAAGAGTATCGAGGATAGTGATATGAGCCAGCTCTACCGACTCACTTTCGATGCAACAAAGGTCAATGTATATGAAGCTGTGGACAAACTGGCCGCTCTCGATGAAGTAGAGTATGCCGAGCCTAACTATGTGGTGTATGCCTTGTCGGAAGAGAACAGCGCATTGTATCATCACGATGACCACGAGCACTACTGCAAGGAGCCATTGTATACGGAGCAATGGGGACACCACCCGTTGAAGATTCCTTTCTTGTGGCAACAACCCAAGCTGAGCGACAAACGCCCTGTAATTGCAATCCTTGATACGGGTGTGGATATCACGCACCCCGACCTGACCGATAATATCTGGACCAACGAAACTGAGGAAAATGGTGCCGAGGGTGACGATGATGATAACAATGGCTTTGCCGACGACCTCCACGGCTGGGACTTTGTGAACCAGACTGCTCGCCTCGGTGATTGGAACGGCCATGGTACCCACTGTGCGGGTATTGCAGCAGCCGTAGGCAAGAACGGTATTGGTATTACAGGTGCCAACCCCGATGCACTCATCATGCCGGTTACTGTGATGCAAAGTGATGGTACGGGTGATGTGGCTACCATTATCAAAGGTATTGACTATGCAGCAGCCAACGGTGCCGACGTCATCAGTATGAGTATTGGTGGTTATGGATATTCTATTGCCGAGGAACAAGCCTTGGCCAAGGCTTACAGCACGGCGGTGCTGGTGGCCGCAGCTGGTAATGACTGTATGGTAATAGGACCTCCCGATTCTCCAACAGGAACATGCCCCGTTTGTTATGAGCCCGGGGCTCCAGTGTTTCCTGCTGCATTTACTTTTGTATTAGGAGTAGAAGCAAGCGACACCGAAAGTCATAGAGCAGGGTTTAGCAACTATGATCCTGATGGACCGGTCTTTTCGTACTATTCTGAGGAAAAACTGTACAATTATGAACTCCGTGCTCCTGGAACTTCTATCATGAGCACTTACCCTGGTGGTAAATACAAGAAGCTCAGCGGAACTTCCATGGCCTGTCCTTATATAGCTGGTGGTCTCTCGCGTTTGCTTCAAACGAAGGAGTATAGCAGTTGGGAAGTGCTCTTCGGTGACTTGATTCACACTCGTAAGTTGAATAATTATGGTGATGTAGACTTTGAGGCTGCCTATAAGATTACGAATGAAGACCGCAAACCTACTCTTTGGCTTGTAGGCTACGAATTGAAGGACACGATTGAGGGTGATGGCGATGGTCGTCCCGATGCAGGCGAAACGATAGCATTTTA
Source organism: uncultured Bacteroidales bacterium (assembly GCA_947367415.1). Classification (GTDB taxonomy): domain Bacteria; phylum Bacteroidota; class Bacteroidia; order Bacteroidales; family Bacteroidaceae; genus UBA1189. Next base: position 7,840 of record CANBEE010000057.1, on the reverse strand, counting down.
TCCCATACTGCGCAACGACTGGGGACAAGCCGAAGATGTAACCTTCTCATTGGAAGTGGGGGAAAACGAAGACCCCACTATCGTGGAGATAATTGACACAGACGTTCCTTTGGGTAAGTCGTTGAGTAGTTATGCGAAAGCTAAAAGTACAAATCCATTGCGCTTCAAAGTAAATGCAGATTGTGCCGACGGTCGCCATATTCGTCTGGTATTACGCGCGACTTGTGATAATATCGCCGAAGATTTAGTTCAGGAAATTACTATTACAGTAGAAAATGGAGTGGAAATTGGTGGAATGATTACGGAAGATATGACATTGTATCCGAATCTACATTATATAGTTACTCGCCCTTTGGCTGTACCTGAAGGAGTAACCTTGACCATAGAACCAGGAACGGTATTGGAGTTCAGAGATGATATAGGCCTCTCTGTCTCAGGAAAGATTGATTGTCACGGAGTCCCAGATAGCCTAATCGTATTTACCAATAACAATGCGTATGATATATGGTCTCCAGATGAATTCAATTTTGGCGTAGGGAATCATATATCATATGTGCAGTTTGATGGCTTAGAGGCCAATATTTTGGTAGAGAAAGCGACTGACTGTATAGTTGTTAATAATTTTGGAAAAGAAAGTATTATAACAGGAGGACAATGGGACAGGACAAATTATTTTTATAATACTGCAATATCCTCAGTCGTTGTGGGAGAATCTTTTGGAAATAATAATATTATATCCAATACCATATTGAATGGAGCCTTGAATAATCATAATGAAATGGAGATACAAACGAGGACTTCTTATAATAGCAATATATTTAACAATATCAATGAAGTAGGTGATGGGTATAATGCAGCAATAAAGTCTTCAACGCCGACAATTGTAGAATTAGCAAATGTTTATTTAGGAAGTGAAAAAGAGAATCATGTTCGAAAGGGAATTTGGGATATGTACCATCCCGTCTTTCCTGTAGGTTTTGGTATGATTGACTTTAATACAGCTTCTTCTGTTCCCTCTGCTGATGCTCATGGTATCGTATGGAAAGTTGTGATTAATGGCTGCGATGCTCAAGATGAGTTTGATCAAATGCCACCACTAGGTGTTGGTAAACATAAGTTTGAGGTGTACTTCAATCGTCCGATGAATAAAAAAGTTGCACCGATGATTGCTATGGGCGTGCGTCCTCCCTATACATCACATACTATAGCAGAAGATGGTAGTTGGAACGAAGAGGGAACAATCTATACTGTGTACCTGACAATTACAGGTAAAACAGGTACCGATGGACTTAACCGTATCTATGTAGCCGAAGCTGAAGACAATGAATACTTTGAAATCCCGATAGAAAACATGCGTTTCAATGTTGAAATTGCTGCTGCTGGAAGTATGGCTACAGGTCTGATGGCGGAGGCTGGACTTGGTAAAGTGTCGCTCACTTGGGAAACTGATGAGGAGGACTTTGCCGACCTGTTGGGCTATAATATATATAGGTACACAGACCATGTTGACTCTACATACGTAGAATGGGACGAAGACGGAAATTGGATCGACCAATGGATTGTCATAGGCGATACTACAATTATTAATTCCACAGTCCTCGACTCTGAAGAAACTTCTTTTGTAGACTACGATGTGGAACCAGGTACAACATACTACTATGTTATCAAGCAACTCACCACCTCACTAAACAGTCATGCCTTGAGCAATGCCGTAGCTGCTACACCGCTCACCGCCAGCAAGGGCGATGCCAACGGTAGTCTGAATGTAGACATTGCCGACGTGGTGACCGAGGTGGCCTATATCACCTACCAAGACCCACAGCCTTTTATCTTCGAGGCTGCCGACGTGAATAGCGACCAGAAGGTGAACGTGCTTGACGTAGTGGGTACCATAGGTATCATTACTACTCCTGCCGAAATAGGCGTAAGTGGCATCGGCAATGAGCCCGTGCGCTACTACGTGAAGGATGGCGTGCTCTACGTGGAGAACACACAGCCGCTGGGCGGTGTGCAGGTGCGCCTTGGTGTAGCCAAGGGCACAGCGATTACGGCACTCGAAGCACTCACAGGCATGGAGCGGACCAGCGTGTGGACCTCCGACTCTGAATATCTCTTCCTCGCCTACTCGATGAGCGGCCGCAGCATACCTGCCGGCACACATGCTTTGCTGCAGATTGGCGATGAGGCGGTAGTGACCGAGATGGTGCTCTCTGACACCAAGGGCAAGAATATCACTGCTGTAGACGGCAATGCCACTGGCATTGGCAAAGTAGAGGCCGTGCAGTTGCAGATGCCTTCGCCCAATCCCTTCACCACGGTGCTCCATGTGCCCTACACCATAGGCAAGAGCGGTAGCCACGAAGTGACCATCGCCTTCAGCGATATGGCAGGCCGCACCATCGATGCTTACCATACGGTGAACACACCGGGCGAGTATACCTATACTTGGCATCCCCGTGCATTGGAGAAGGGGTTGTATCTCGTGAGCCTTTATCTCGATGGCGAGCTGATGCAGACGGTGAAAGTGGTTCGCGAATAAGAATAGAACCACGGATTACTCAGATTTATCAGATTATTGAAAATACATATTATAATCTGTGTAATCCGAGTAATCTGTGGTAAATAAAGAAAAGTGTTATGAAACGAACGATTATAAGTTGCATCATGGCAGTGGGCCTATGGCTCACTGCCACAGCAGCCAACACCGTGACGCTGACCTCCGTGCAGGGACATCCTACCGATGAGGTAGAGGTAAGCGTGGCACTCACAGGAGAGTCGGCGGTGACGGCCATAGAACTGCTGGTGCCACTGGGCGATATGCTGCGCTACGTAGATGGCTCGGCTGTGCTCAGCACGGAGCGCGCCGACGGACACACCCTGACGGCTGCTGAGCAGGATGGCAAACTGAGCATGGTGATATTCAGCCCAACCTTGGCGCCGCTCAAAGGAGTGGATGGTGAGCTGTGCCGCTTCAAGGTGAAATTAGGCAAGGAGCCTGCCGACTATACGCTGACTCCCGAAGTGGTGATGAGCGATGTCAGTGGCAACGCACTCACCTGCAGTGTGGAGAGCGGAGTGGTAACCCTGCTGTCGCCCAAGATAGAGGTGACTACACCCACCATCGACTATGGCCGCGTGCCCATACGCGGCGAATATACCCATACGCTTAGCGTATATAATAGGGGTAACGAGCCACTGGAGATTACGGGCATCACCTTTGACAACAGCGACCTCACGGCATTGCCCGCGACCTGCACCATAGCAGCCGGAAGTACACAGGACTTTACGCTCACCTATGCCCCGCTACAGCGTGGCATGGTGACAAGCAACGTGACTATCACCAGCAACGCCATCAACCCCAAGGCGGGCAAGGCGGTGGTGACGGCACAGCCCTTCTCGGTGAACGAGCTGCATGTGCAGCACACCGAGGGTATATCGGACGAGGAGGTGACCGTGGTGCTGAAGATGAACAATATGGAGCCTATCGCCGGTGCGCAGTGCGAGTTCACCCTGCCCGAAGCACTGAAATATGTGGAGGGAAGCGCAGCGGCAGGAAACCGTTGTAGCGACACTGACCACAAGGCTACGGGCGTGGTGCAAAGTGATAAGTTGACCCTACTGCTATATTCGGCATCCAACGCTACGCTGCCCGAGGGTGATGGCGAATTGATGACTTTCCGTGTGCGCCTTGACGGGCAGAGCGGTTGGTATGAACTCAATCCGCAGGAGGTGGTGCTGAGCAATGCAACAATGGAGAATATGACTTCGGCAACTTCGGGCGAGTATGTGGTGATACAGAGCCCCTCGTTCAGTGGAAACAGCACGCTGGAGTTTGGCGACACGCCCGTCACACAAAAGGGTACAGCTACCTATGCTATATATAATAGCGGTGAGGTAAACTTGACGATAAACAAGGTAACCTTCCTCGCCGAAGGATATGCCGTGGAGCAGAGTCTGCCTCTGACCATCGCCCCTAGGGAAAGCAAGAAGCTGACAGTGGTGTATACTCCCACTACTGAAGGCGAGCACAAGACAACAATGCAGGTCTATACCAACGACCCAGACAATCGCATGAAGTCGGTGGCACTGTCTGGCAGGGGGTATGAACCGAACCATATCATTGTAAGTGGTGACAATACACGTGAGGGTTACCAATTTGCTTTCGCACTCGACAACTACACCGATATTGTAGCTATACAGATGAATGTGAAGTGGTTGTCGGGGATGAAGACCTCAATGGATAAACTTAAGATTACGGAGCGATTAAAGGGACATTCGTATCTGGTTACGGACATTGGTGAGGGCAACTATCAGATATTGGTGTACTCAATGGCTAATGCTCCGATTACAGGAACAAACGGAACGTTGTTTACACTGGACTACATAGCGGAAGAGGGTGTAACTTATCAGGACACGGAACTGCGCGTGACGGATATCGTGCTGAGCGATGCGAAGGGCAATAACTATGTGTCGGACGGCGAAGTGGTTGCTGCAGCTACGTTTACGAGTTTTACGTTGCGCTTTGTCGTGGAGGGTGAGACTGTCGGTGAGCAGTTTGTTAGGGCTGGTGCTGCGGTTGTTGCTCCCGAAGTGGAAGAGCGTGTAGGGCACTCCTTCGTATGGACAGGACTGCCACAAACAATGCCAGGCAATGATGTTACAGTTACCGGAGCATATACTGCTGACTCCTACACCGTAACCTATATGGTAGACGATGAGGTGTACAAGATCGAAAACTATGCTTACGGTGCTACAATCGCCGCAGCGGAGGCTCCCACCGAGGAGGGACACTCCTTCAGCGGATGGAGAGAGGTACCAGAAACGATGCCAGCTAAGGATGTAACTGTAATAGGCTACTTCACCATAAACAAGTACCTCGTGACCTTCAAGATAGACGATGAGGTGATAGCTGCCGATACACTCGAATATGGTGCTGCAATCGTAGTTCCTGAAGCTCCCGACCGTGAAGGCTATACCTTTGATGGATGGGGAGAGGTAGCAGAGACGGTGCCCGCCGGTGATGTGACCTATGAGGGAAGCTACACCATAAATAGCTATCAGTTTACCTATGTTGTGGATGGGGAAACTGTAAAGAGCGACTCTGTGGTTTATGGCACGGCCATCGTGGCACTGGAAGAGCCTACCAAGGAGGGCCATACCTTCAGCGGGTGGAGCGAGGTGCCAGAAACGATGCCTGCCAATGATGTAACTGTAATAGGCTACTTCACCATAAACAAGTATCTCGTGACCTTCAAGGTGGACGATGAGGTGATAGCTGCCGATTCACTTGAATATGGTGACGAAATCGTAGCACCCAATGCTCCCGACCGTGAAGGTTATACCTTTGATGGCTGGGGCGAGGTGGCAGAGACGGTGCCTGCCAGTGATGTGACATATGAGGGAAGCTATACCGTAAATATATATAAGGTGTACTACTATGTAGACGAAGAGTTGGTGCATACAGCAGAGGTCGCTTACGGAGAGCCTATTCCTGAATATGTATACGAGCCTACTGAAGAGGGCTACACCTTCCTTGGTTGGATAGGAGATACCTACGAGACGATGCCAGCTCATGATGTGACCTATACAGCGAATATAGACAATGGCATAGAGCAATTGACAATTGACAATGGACAATTGACAATTTATGACCTCACAGGTCGCAAGGTGGCAGATGCCGAGAATCTGAAGGGTGGTATCTATATTGTGAATGGTAAGAAGGTTGTGATTAAGTAGTTCCTTATATAATAATGATAATGGAGGAGGGCTCAGTTTTGGCTGAGTCCTCCTTCTTGAATGTATAACTTAATATTTTTACAGCCAATGGATAGAAAGTCTCGTTTAAAAGCTCTATCTTTGTAGGGTGATGGGTTAAGGGTAATGGGTTAAGGGTATTCTATCCCCCCTAAACACTAAAACTCTCCCCCCATAACCCATGACCCAAGATTCCATAACCCCAAAAACAAAAAAACAAATGGGCAAGATAAAAGACGTTCTAGGGCACCTCGGGCGCTACAAGTATGCGATCACGATAGCGGTGTTTCTGGTGATAATATGTTTCCTCGACCAGAACAACCTGATGCTACGCCTCGGGCATCGCCAGCAAAAGGCAGCACTGCTGAAGGAAATAGAGTATTATGAGGGCGTGCGCGACTCGAGCATCGAACGGCTCAGGATGCTCGAAGTGGATAGCGGCAACCTGGAGCGTATAGCCCGTGAGAAATACGGCATGCACCTGCCCGACGAGGAGGTGTTTGTCATACAATAAACCTGCCAAACGAAGAATCGAGATATGAAGAAACTGTATAGCTTTATCTACATGTTGGGCGGCATCATGCTGGTCGTGGGAGCTGCTCTGTATATCACCAAGTGGGTGTGGGCACCCTATATCTATATCGCTGGCTCACTGATGTTCGGGGCCATGCAGATGATGGACCGCTACACGGGTAACAACTGGATAATCCGCCGCCTGCGCCGACAGCAGATTGTAGGTGCCATAGCCCTGATGCTGACCGGTGTGCTCATGCTCGTATGCAAGCATAATGAGTGGATATTGTGCATGCTCGTCGGGTGCCTCATGCAGCTCTATACCGCATTCCGTATACCGCAGGAGATGGAGAAGGAGGGGTGATGGAGAATTGACAATTCACAATTGACAAGGTTCGTGCAAGTGAGCGCAATGTAAGCTTGCTTACAGATTGCTCAGCGAGCGCAGCCGAAGCTCAGCGGAGCTAATTCACAATTGACAATTGACAATTGACAATTCACAATTCACAATGCACCCTTCACCCTTCACCGTTCACCCTTCACCATTAAACATTCAACATTCATCATTCAGCATTCATCATTCAGCATTCTTTAACATGAAATATTTCACCATCCCCGAACTGGAATATACCAGTCAGTCCGAGTTCAAGGGCGGCATCCTCAACGTCGCCCTCGGCCAGGAGCGCAAGAACCTCGTGACCCTCGTAGAGCAGGTGCTCGACCCCATCCGCGAAAAGTGGCAGTCGCCCATCTACATCACCAGCGGCTACCGCTGCCCCGCGCTGAACCGAAAGGTGGGCGGTGTGGAGGGAAGCTACCACACACGCGGCATGGCGGCCGACATTACGGCCAAGAGCGTGTTCTACAACACGGCACTCTACACCGAGATACGCATCCTGCACCGCGAAGGACTCATCCCCCTCACCGAGTGCTACATGGAGCGCCAGGGTCTCTACATCCATGTGGCGTATGACCCAGCGGCACCGAGCGACAATCCGTTCTTTTGTAAATAGTAAATAGTCAACAGTCAACAGTCGCCGTCCGGATAGTAAGTCCGTAGACCGTAGACTGTAGACCTTAGACAAAAACAAAGTTTTATCATGATTAATTACGTAAACAATTCCTATGATAATGTGCTGAAGCCCTGCGATGCTCAGAAGTTCAGCACGCTCACACAGAGTGAGCAGACCGAGCGCCTGATCCTTGCCCACCGTGCAGGGGAGCCGAAGGCAAAGGGTAAACTCCCCGCGCTGACCTACATGGGCGTGTTCGATAATGATAAGTATAAGGCCTACCTCGCCAAGTGCGAGGGGCAAGGCACGAAACCACGCAGTCCGCGCCATGCCGAGTTTATGCGCCCCACGGGACTCCTGATGCTCGACTTCGACCATATATCAGAGCAAAACCTGGCCCCCCTCGCATCCCCCCAAGGGGGGAAGACCCCGACGGGCGCGATAGACACTCCTGCAAAGCTATGGGGATATATCAAGTCACGCTACGATGATGTTTTCAAGGATAAGTCATCCCCCCTTGGGGGGAGTGAGGGGGGCTCTCCTTTTGCCCTCGCCCATAT
>CANBEE010000056.1 GCA_947367415.1 uncultured Bacteroidales bacterium | reverse complement strand
GAGCAGGTGAAATACCCCTACAACATCGGTACCGACACGCTCTCACTCGCCCTGCGCCTTCTCGAGACGGACATCACCCCACAAGTACAGACCCTCATCGCCGAGCGAGAGCGCGTAGCCGCAGCCCTCACCGCGCTGCCCTACATAGAGAAGGTATACCCCAGCGATGCCAACTTCCTCCTCGTGAAGACCGCCCGTCCGCGCGAACTCTACGACTACCTCATCGCCCGCGAACTCATCGTGCGCGACCGCTCACGCACTCCAGGCTGCGAGGGCACCCTGCGCATCACTATCGGTACACCCGAGGAGAACGACAGACTGATAGAGGAGTTGAGAGTTATGAGTTGAGAGTTATGAATTATGAATAATAAATAGAAGACGAGAGGCTGCGCATGCGCCTCTCGTTCTTTTTTGGGCTTAATATATCACCAACCCCACCAAGGCTCCTATGCCTATTACGGAGAAAGGACCAAGCTTCTTGAGGTACAGCGCGATGAAGGCAACGATGCAGATAACAAAGCTTTTCCAGTCGATAAAGTTCTCAGGCGTAGCTAGACCGAGAGCAGCGGTACCGATAAGTCCCAGTACAGCTGGACGCAAGCCTGCCATTACGCCACGAAATATAGGATGATCTTTCCAACGACTATACACCTTAGCTAGCAACAGCACGATAATGAACGAGGGAAGCACCACGGCAAACGTAGCTGTAAACGAACCCAGGATGCTCATAAACTCTGACGCACCGGCCTTGGCCAGCACCTCGTAGCCGATGTAGGTGGCCGAGTTGATGCCGATAGGTCCTGGAGTCATCTGCGAGATGGCAACGATGTCGGTAAAGGTGGTGTCGTCAATCCAGCCGTGCACCGTGACCACCTGGTTCTGGATGAGCGAAAGCATAGCATAGCCACCGCCGATGGTGAACATGCCTATGAGGAAAAAAGTCAGAAACAATTCTACGTAGATCATAATATTAATTCTGAATTATGAATTATTAATTATGAGTTGTCCGTTGTCCATTGCCTGTTGTCTGTCGTCCATTGTACCAACTGATGAAGGCGGCAACGACGATGACACATATCAAGATATATATAGGCGACACACTGAGAAGGCACACAAGCGCCATCGACGCTATCCAAACTATCCACGACCACCAACGCATCTTAGTAGCCTTGAGCATGTCGATCATGGGCACACCAATGAGGGCTACCACGACGGGACGGATGCCCTTGAAGGCCTTGATGACATAAGGATTATCCTTATAACTGGTAAAGAACATCGCCACCAGCAGGATGATAAGGAAGGGAGGCAAGCAGCTGGCAATGGTAGCCACCACACTGCCCTTGGTGCCGCGTAGACGGTGACCGGTAAGGATGGAGATGTTGACCGCAAAGAGTCCGGGTGCCGTCTGTGCCAAGGTGATGATGTCTACAAAATCTTCATCGCCCAACCATCCGCGCTGCACGAGCTCGCTCTTTATCGCCGCTATCATGGGGATGCCGCCACCAATTGTGAAGGCGCCAATCTTTCCGAATACAAGAAATATCTGCCAAAGGCTTATCATAAATGTACCTATTTTTTTGCGAGTGCAAAGGTACAACAAGCCGAGCGGAGAACAAAACAAACTTGTTTGTTTTTTATCCTAAGGCGCAGTGTACCTAGGTACAACAACTGACGAATGAGTGAGCGTAGAGCCATGCTTGCATGGGCTATACCGAGCGAAGAGGAAGAAAACGAAGTTAAGCCGAGCGGAGAACAAAAAAAACGAACGATTTATTTTGTTGTCCTATATGCATATTGTATCTTTGTAACTTTAAGTCCTTAAGAGTAAAAAGATTGTATGAACCGACTTCTCATTATTGACCGCGACGGCACCATTCTCGTGGAGCCGCCTGTGGATTATCAGATAGACAGCATAGCCAAAACAGACTTTGTGCCTGGTGCCATCAGTGGTATGAAAGCAATCAGCACTCTTGGCTATCAGCTCGTCATGGCCAGCAACCAGGACGGACTAGGGACCGCCAGTTTTCCCATGGAGGACTTCCTGCCCCCACAAGAGATGATGCTCAAGGTACTCGCCTCCGAAGGAGTACAGTTTGACGACATCCTCATCGACCCCACTATGCCCGAGGAGAATGCTCCCACGCGCAAACCAGGCATAGGCATGTTTAGCCAATACCTCACAGGCGAATACGACCTTGCTGAGAGCTACGTGATTGGCGACCGCCTCACCGATGTGATGTTGGCCAAGAACCTTGGAGCACGCGCCATCCTGCTGCAATCACCCGAGAAGGCAGCCGACGCACTTGCCGAGCAAGGCCTCGCCGAAGTATGTGCCCTGTGCACTACCTCGTGGAGCGAGATAGCCGAATATCTGCGCCGCACACGCCGCGTAGCCTCTACCGAGCGCAACACCCGAGAGACAAAGATAGCTGTCACCGTAGACCTTGACGGGCATCTACCCACATGCATCGATACGGGACTGAAGTTCTTCGATCATATGCTCGATCAGATAGCTCATCATGGGAGCATCTCACTACAGATACGATGCCAAGGCGACCTTGAGGTTGACGAGCATCACACCATTGAAGATGTAGCCATCGCCCTTGGCAACACTCTACGCGAGGCTTTGGGCGACAAGCGCGGCATTGAGCGCTACGGCTTTGCCCTACCCATGGATGAGTGCAAGGCGCTCGTACTGCTCGATCTCGGCGGACGTATCGACTTTGACTGGGATGTCACCTTCACTCGCGAATATGTGGGCGACACTCCCACCGAGATGTTCCGCCACTTCTTCTACTCATTGTGCGCAGCCATGCAGTGCAACCTCCACATCAGCGCCCGCGGCGACAACAACCATCACCTCATAGAAGGGGTGTTCAAGGCCTTTGCCCGCAGCCTGCGTGCCGCCTTACACCGCCAACCATTCAATTACGACCTACCCAGCAGTAAAGGAGTATTGTAACAAGCATACAGAAAAACATCCCTAACATCGTATTCAATCAGCATGCTCCTTTGTGTGTGCTGATTGTTCTTTTTACCTATCCTCCAGCGCCTTACCTGATTGGTTCACGTCCATTTGGGACGAACACGCTCTGTATTGGGGCGAACAGTCCTGCTTTGTGACAAGCGTGAAACCTTTGGGCACAGATTTGTTATACCTTTGCAGCCATATTATTTTGGTTTTTTAAGGTAAAAAGATTAATTATGAGAATTAAGGATAACTGCGTGCTTATCACCGGCGGAGCGTCGGGTATAGGCAAGATAATGGGACGCATGGCTCTGGAGAAGGGAGCGCGAATGCTCATCATCTGGGATATCAGCCAAGCAGGCATCAACGCCACCGTAGCAGAGCTTTCTGCCAAAGGCAAGGTAAGGGGCGTGCGCGTAGACGTTTCAGACTACGATAATGTGAAGTCAGCCTATGCTACCACAATAGAAGCCTGTGGCGAGGTAGACATCGTCATCAACTGCGCCGGTATCATCACGAGCAACAAGACCTTCGACCTGGTAGATGTATCGGAAATCGACCGCACCATGCGCATCAACACCATAGCACCCATGTATGTAGCCCTGCAAGCATTGCCCGACATGAAGCGCCGCAACAAAGGGCACATATGTAATATTGCATCAGCAGGCGGCATGCTGTCGAACCCCAAGATGTCGGTATACGCCGCATCGAAGTGGGCCGTTATCGGGTGGTCCGACTCGGTACGCATCGAGCTGCAGGACGAGCACTCCAACGTGCACTTCACCACCATCGCACCTTATTATATAAATACAGGCATGTTCGATGGAGTGAAGTCACCCATCATTCCCATCCTCAACCCTGAGAAGACAGCCGCCAAGATACTGCATGTCATCGAGTGCAACAAGCATTTCAAAGGCATTCCCTTCGGGTTCCATTTCATCCGCTTCTGGCAATTCATCCTCCCCACACGCCTTTTCGACTTTTTCTTCGGCAAAGTCTTTGGTATTTACCATACAATGGATAACTTTGTGGGAAGAAAGTAAAGGTCTGCTTATGAATACCATCATCAACTCTCAGCGCGCCTTCTTCCGTAGCGGCGCCACACTCGACATCAACTTCCGCCGTCAGATGCTGCAGAAGCTGCAGGCAGCACTCACCAAATGGGAAAAGCCACTGGCCGATGCACTGTGGGCCGACCTCCACAAGTCCTACGAAGAGGCCTACCTCACCGAGATCAGCATCGTGCGTGGCGAGATTACCAACCACCTGCGCCATATTGACCGTTGGAGCAAGCGTCGCCGCAAGAGCACCCCCCTAAAGATGTTTCCCTCGCGCAGCTACATCGTGAGCGAACCACTGGGCAACACGCTCATCATGGCACCGTGGAACTACCCCGTGCAGCTGCTGCTCAATCCGCTCGTAGGCGCCATATCGGCCGGATGCACCGCCGTGCTGAAGCCCTCTCCCTACGTGCCCACTGTATCTAATGTGCTCCGTGAGATGATTGAGGATACCTTCGACCCGCAATACATCGCCATCGTGCTGGGCAACCGCGACGTCAACCAAGCCCTGCTGGCCCACCGCTTCGACCTCCTCTTCTTCACCGGAAGTCCCTCGCTGGGCAAGATTGTGATGGAGGCCGCATCAAAGTACCTCACCCCCGTGGTGCTCGAACTCGGAGGCAAGAGTCCCTGCATCGTAGATCGCCATGCCGACATACCCACCGCTGCCAAGCGCGTAGCGTGGGGCAAGACCCTCAACTCGGGGCAGACCTGCATAGCACCCGACTACCTTCTCATCCACGAGGAGGTAAAGGAGGCGTTCGTCAAGGAGTTTGCCAAGGCCGTACGTGAGCTTCACGGCACCGACATCAAGGAGCACCGCCACTATGTGCGCATGGTGAGTGACCGCGCCTTCTCCCGTGTCAAGGGCTATATCGCCGAGGGAGACATCCTCTATGGCGGGCGTACCGACGAGCGTGAGCGCTTCATCGAGCCTACCCTACTCGACATGCACATCAGCCTCAGCGATGCCGATGCCGACGCCAAGGCCAACAGCCATGAGGTGCTCACCGAGGAAATCTTCGGCCCCGTATTCCCCATTCTCACCTTTAATAATATAGAGGACGTTACCGGCTACATCACCCACCGCGAGAAGCCGCTGGCCTTTTACTACTTTGGCCGCGAGACCGACGGATGGAACATCATCCGCCACACCTCCTCGGGCGGTGCCTGTATCAACGACACCATCATGCACATTGCCAATGAGCACGTACCCTTCGGCGGTGTGGGCAACTCGGGCATGGGCAGCTACCACGGCGAGGAGAGCTACCGCGCCTTCTCACACTACCGTACCGTAGTAGCCACTGATACCTGGACAGACCTCCCCTTCCGTTACATGCCCTACAAGATGTTTGCTCTGGTAAAAAAAATTGTGTAGACATACGTAGCACGAACAGACAATAGCCTTCATTTACGTCATCTGTAACTCTAATACGTAAAAGATGGCTATCATTCTCTTTCAAAACGGATAGCCCACAGCAAAGTGCCAGCAGAGGCCACGCCCGAAGTGAGGCACATTGTAGTACCCCCTCCGACTCGTTGCGTAAGATATATGTAGCGGCACTCCTACATCCATACGTAGCACCAGCACCTTGAGGTTGTAACGGAGGCCCACTCCTGAGCCAAGAGCCATATCGCGTCCCAGAGCCGACCAACGGAACTGCGCACCGGGACGTGACCCATCAGCGCGAAGAAGCCACACGTTGCCCGCATCCAAAAAAAGCGCCCCACCAAGCTGCCCCACGATGGGGAAACGCCATTCGACATTGGCCTCCAGCTTGAGGTCGCCCGTATGGTCGATATAGGCATATTGCCCCGACGAGTGATACCTGCCGGGACCTATGCCACGCAGGGGAAAAGCACGCAAGTCGTTGGCTCCACCCACATAGAACTGCTCGCTGAAAGGAGCCACACGGCTGTTGCCATACGCATACACCGCCCCTGCAAAGAGACGCGTAGCCAGCGTGTGTCGCCCGACAAGAGAGTAGTAACGGCATGCCTCCACAGAGCCTTTGACAAACTGCGCAAAGGGTGTTCCCATAAGAGTCTTATCGCGTTCGCGCAAAGGGCGTCCTGCCGCTGCATACACCAGTGAGGTTACAGCACCGGAAGAGGCAAATGTAAAGGTCACCTTCGAGGAATGGCGCGACGTAAATGCCGTATCATCGTAGGTAAGCGTATACACAGCCGAGGGAACAAACTGGTCGCGGAACGAGAGCCCAATGGCAGGATTGGCCGTCATCAGCGAATCGAAACGGTGCGTAGTACGCTCCAGCGTGTTGAATGTAAGCTTAAAGGGGGTGAACCCATGCGTCAGCACAGCAGACGTGGAGAAGGCATAGGTGAGGTTACCGCCAAAAGAGAGCATACGGAAATAGCCTCCACGGCTGAGCCAGTCGGCATAGAGCCTGCCCGTCGTCGACACGGGATAACGGTAACGGTGACTATACCCTCCAGGGAAGAGCAGCTGAGGAACCGACATGGAGGCATCGGCTCCCAACTCAAAAGAGTTTGCCACAGATCCTTCCCGGCGCAGGGCACGCTGTGTCTGCCATTCATACGAACCTTTAAGACGCAGCTGCACAATCTCGGCCAAGCGCAGCAGATTCTTGCGCGAGAATGAGGCAACCACCCCAGGTCCCACCTGGTCGTTGCTCTTGGCCGTCAGGTTAGCCTCCAACGACAGCTCATAGGGAGAGTCGAGCAAGGCATTGATATATACATCAAGCGTATCGGTACCCTCAACACTGTCACGTGGCACAAAACCGACACTCACCGCACTGAATACCCCCAAGCGATAGAGCTCACGTTGCGTCGCATTCTGTGCCGAAGGAGAAAAAGCATCGCCACGCCTATAGGCCAAACGGGAATCGAGCAAGGCACGGCGAACAGGAGTGCGCCGGCCTCCATAGATATAGGTGTAGTCATCGGTCTCCAACGTGTCGAGCAAAGGCTGCGCAACCTCACGACGCACAGAAAGGTAGGTATGCCCCACGTACCACGGACGCATTGCATAGCGGGGCACTCCCTGCTGCAGCTCGATGCGGAGCGGCACCCTCCCCTTCACACTCATCGTATCGGCCAGAATCGTCACCATCTCGGGACGGAAGAAGTAATAGCCATGCTCCCGGAAAAGAGTAAAGAGACGGTTACGCTCGCCACTCAGCGTGGTATAGGCAAACTGTTCCCCCTCTCTCAGCAAGCGCTCACCCCATGTCAAGCGCATAAGGCTATCCAAGGAGGAGATGAATCCACGATACTCGACCATCCCATAATACCACGGACTACCCAACCTCAGCACATAGGAGAGCTGTGCCCGCCTGTTACCGGCCAAGGTATCGACCCGATACGACACGCCACCGTCGAAATAGCCATAATTACGCAATGTATTGGCAGCTACCCCGGCCCGAAAAGTAGGATTCACCGTAGAGATGAGGATGGGCTGGGCAGCAAACGTACGGAACAGCCAACGGCGCAACCCCGTGCTGTCACCAAGAAAAGCGTTGTAGGCCCATAGTCCCAACGGCAGTGGAGTACGATAGCGGGAACTACCAAACAGAGCGTTGTTGGGCGGTGACACAAAAGCTACCCTGGCCTCTCCCACAGCCTTGTCGCGAAGCGGAGAGTAAGGCGCATCCACCACCTCCACCTTGCGTGTGCCTGTATAGAGCAGTTCACCCTCGGGCAAACGACGTACTGTGGAGCAGGAGAGCAGCAACATGCTCGCGAGAGCGAGTGAAAATTGGAAAAATGAAAGATGAAAGTTAGCCATCCGGACAGCCACTCTAAACAAACCATAAACCATAAACTCCCAACTCTAAACCCTAAACACTAAACACTATACTAATCACCACTTCCTGCGATAGGCAAACCCGATACCCGTCTCGCGTATCTCGCCCTCAAGAATGCTCTCGTAGTTCTTATCATAGTAGAAGCGCAGGTATTGGCTCCTGTTTGGGTTTATGCGCCACTCTACACTGATATTGTCAATAATCGCCTCGTTCGCTATACGCTCATTGCTGATAGTGACGCTGCCCCCGACAACGATTCGTATACGATCATCCCACAGGCGCTTGGCAATGCTGAACGAATAGTCTGTCCGGGTACTCACACCACTCACCCCATCCTGCAATGGTTCAACACCTATACTGACATCGACCGTACGGAAAGCATCGCGAGAGATATTATCGAGCTGCGACTGCAGGAAACCCATGAGCGCCGTATTCATCAAATTACCCGTACCTCCCTCGCCCAGATACAACCCCGTCGTGAGCAACGCTACCGCCAGTTTACTGCGCTCCTCGGGAGAAAGAGCAGCCAGGGAATTCTGCATAGAAGCATTCTCCGGAGCGGCAAGCGTAAATTGCAAGCCAAGCTTGTCCATCGTGTCTGTCAGCGACACACCCGTAACGAAGAGCACCGACTGCGGCACACCATCCATCGATACGGAAGCGCGTATGTGGTCCTCGGCCGAGACATCAAGCATGGGATTCGTGACATTGCCCGACCACACGACCGAACTGCCCGGGCGCACCGTCATGCGGTTCACATGAAGCAACGGCACATTCAGGTCTACCTCACCCACCTCCACGGTATACTTTCCCGAAAGGCGTAACCCTCCTGCAGGGATATACTGGATATTCAGATTGCCACCACCCTGAAGCGTGCATGTATTCTGTCCGCTCGCACCCAGCATCACCTCCAGCTGCACAGTGGGGTCAATGGCTACGTTCAAGTTCATTGAGAAGCCATAGTTTCCGTAACGCTTCCGCACCTGCGATGAGGGCGACGCAGCCTGGCTAAAGTTCACAAACGTCACCACATCGTCGAGCTGATTCCCAGCTGTAAGCATAGCATCCTTATATATATAATGTACTGATGAGCCTGAACGCAAAGAGAGCGAGCCCGATAGCGTAAGAGCATTGAAAGGTCCATTGAGAGCCACTCGCCCGGATACCCGTGCATCGCCATACAGCAGAGCTAGCCGAGTGGGACGCCGCTGTAGTAGATTCCCCCCTTGTGCATCGACCTGCAGCTGCAACGATGGCTTACCAAACAGTTCAACCCTACCATTCACCAACAAGGGCTGTTTACCCATTGTATAGAGCGGCACATCGCGGAACGAGAATCCCCCATCCACAAAAGGCAAAATCAACGTATCTATCGCCTGCACCAATAGACTATAGGTAGGCAATTCATAGCGCAATCGTGAGAAGCGAAGAACACCTGTCAGTTGCTCAGGAACGAAGGTATCGTTCCACGCGAGCATCGCCTCAGCCGAAGCATACAACTGCATCTGCGGCATCTCCCATTCCAAATTATCGGCAAGCACATGCGCCTCCAGTTGCCCAGCAGCATAGCGAGCTTTCACAACGGCCGTATCGACCACCAGTCCCTTTACAGCAAGCTCGTTTATCAGTACATCTGCCTTGAGTGTATTGTTCACCTCACGGACTGTCCCCCGTATACTACGGTAGTCAACCCCTACAAGCGACAGATAATTACTTACTGGATTATTACTGCCCGTCGTCACATCGGCATACAGGTTTGTGAAGAGACCAAGATACGACTCTTGAGCCGACTCCGACCTCTGCCATGGCAACCCATCCATACGAGCATGAGCCGACAAACTCAAGTCACCGGCCTGAACACACAAGGTGAGCGTATCGGGGCTGAGAGCTGCTCTAAAGTCCAGGGGAAGCGGATGTTCCACACGGTCAGGAGTTGCAACAGCCATATCATGAAAGCGACCGCGCAACACGTATGTCGAGGTCGAGTCAACGCCAAACAGCAGATTACACTTCATAGAAGGATACACGCCTGCATCGGCCAGCCGAAGCCCCCGCATATCAAGGTCTAGCACATGAGCATACACACGGCCCCGCATCACATGAGGCGAATAGCGAACAGCAGCATTCAGGCGGAAACGCATCAGCGAATCACTATATACAACGTCGGACTCTATTCTCCTTCGCGCCAAGGAAGCCTGCAACGAAGCGCCAGAAAAAGAGCGTTCGCCCCACTGCAAAGAGCTCAAATGCAGGAACACCTTAGCAGAAGTCCCCAGGTTCATGTAGTCTAAGCCACGCCCTGCGACATCAGCCTGCAACGTAGCAGTGCCCCACTCGCCTGTAGGCAACAAGCGATGTAAGTCGAAAGTATCAAGCCTGGCTTGCAAAGCATAATGCCTGTCGCTAAAACGATAACCCGCCATCACGTCCATGCAGCCAAACGAGGAGACAATGTCCAACTCCGCATTCACCGTATCAGGCATATAGCAGAAAGTACCCTCACAGACCATTTCCGGTGGTAGCACCACACGTTGCTGCCAAACGGTATCGAGCAGCGATGTCACAAAATCCAGATCATACGTTCGGAGATTCAGCCCCAACCTCGCCTCCATTTGAGAAAAGTCAGGCAGATTGTTCACCCGTCCCCTTGCACTAATGACAAATGCCGAGTCAAGTGACACCTCACAGGTTGTGATACGCAAGGCATCGAGCGAACCATCCAAAGCTACAGCTAGGTTCAACGGCGCAACGGGATAGAGCCGAGAGAAATCGGCAGGCAAGACTGAACTAATAGAGGCCAGACGCATGGCATCATCATAACCCAAGCGCCCACTGATGTCACCATCAAGCATGACAGCCGACGAGCGGTTCGTGAACTCTCTCAGATGTCCCTCAAGAAAAGAGTCCTCAGTACGGAATGAGAAACGAGGCAAACGTACCACCCCATCGTCCCATAACAAGGTAAACGCACCCTCATGCAAACGTATACCATGCGATTCCACAAATGACAGCTCCGCAAGATTCAACGAAGCAGATTGCCTAGCATAACTTATGGAGTCGACCTCCAGATTCAATGCCGAGAACTCCCAGGAGGTGTTCTTCGCTTCTCTGCGCAACGCAACAGCCCCGTCACTTAATGACAACTGCTGCAACGAAACAGCTATCGTAGAGTCCACGACAGATTCAGACAAACAGAGTTGCTCCGCCCTAGCAGCTATTTGCATTGCCCCTGCATGGTATTCCACGTCCATATCCTCTAGCCGTATAGTACCAGCATGCAAAGAGAGGGGCATCCGCTTCACACTTGTGCTATCTTTATTTTCAACATTGGACACGTGTTGCAACAATTGCACATCCCCCCCATTCAGCGAAACGTCCCGTAGATGTAGCTCGTGAGTTGCACACACATATTCAAGCTCATCCAGTTGCACACGCTGTATGTCACTGATAATCTCCATTGCAGACGTCAGTGTATCGGTACGCACCATAAGATTCTTGGCAGTCAAATAGTCCATCACAGCCTTGCCTTGCATCAATGGAAACGCCCTCAATCGAAGGCTTACGCTCTCCACACTACCCAGTTCAGCAACATGTACATCTGCGAGTGAAATCCGTAGTGGGAACCTCAACCGGAACTCACCTATAGCCACAGCATAGCCCAGTCGCTCAGTCAATTGACGACTTCCCCACTCACGGGCAAAACACTGCACTGGTGACGTATAGCACAACATCACCACTACCACAGGCAGCAACAATAGCAGCACAATGGTCATCAATAGCCGCCGTAGGATTCTATTAGTTTTCTTAGGCATGACGATAAGTATCATTCACGAAACAGCCTGACGGAAGATATTGTTTAGAAAAAAATGTGTACATTTGCAGTCATATTAACAACACAACAAATGTTATGAAAAGAAGAATCATCACCTATTTGCTATGCATCGCAACAGTACTCCCTTCCCTATCACAAGCTGTCATCAGCCACCCATGGAGTGGCAAGAAAGTAGCCTACTTCGGCGATTCAATAACTGACCCGCGCACCAGAGGAGCCAAGAAAAAGTATTGGGGATTCCTACAAGATTGGCTACAGATAACTCCGCTCGTATATGGAGTAAGCGGACGTCAATGGGACGATATACCACGCCAAGCCAATAAACTGCACGAGGAGCACGGTGACGACTTCGATGCTATCCTCATATTCATGGGAACCAACGACTACAACAATGCCGTGCCCATAGGCGAATGGTACGAAGAGAAACTTGAGCGTGTAGAGTATGGGCACCGCTACATCAAGCGCATGGAGGACCGCATGCGCCGCTATCCCATCATGACAAACGACACCTATCGTGGCCGTATAAACATTGCCATGGACTCACTCAAACGCATGTTCCCCACGAAACAGATTATTCTGCTCACCCCCATACACCGTGGCGGATTCTATGCCAACGATACCAATTGGCAGTGTACAGAAGATTATCGTAACCGCTGCAGTGAATATTTGGATGCCTACGTAGAAAGTGTCAAAGAGGCAGGTGAGGTATGGGCAGTACCCGTAATAGACCTCGGCGCCCTGTCAGGACTGTTCCCCATGGTGGATACCCACAAGCAGTACTTCACCAACAAGGACACCGACGCTCTCCATCCCAATGATGCCGGACACGAGCGTATGGCACGCACGCTGATGTATCAATTGATAGCCCATCCTTGTACTTTCTGAGAGCTAAGAACACTTATAATCAAAAAATAAATCTTGAAAGTTTTGTCATTTGACAGAAATGTTGTACCTTTGCCGTCCGAAAACCATTACACATTATTGTTACCAGCAATAAACAAAAGTAATAACTAATAAAAACGAAATAGAACAATGAAAAAAGGTATTCATCCTGAGAACTATCGTCCCGTTGTATTCAAAGACATGTCAAACGGTGACTGTTTCCTCTCACGCTCTACATGCGCAAC
>CANBEE010000055.1 GCA_947367415.1 uncultured Bacteroidales bacterium | reverse complement strand
GAATAATTGGAATAAATGTCGTATTTTCGCGCTCATATATAAATTTTTAATGTTTTTTGGCTATTCCCGCTAATGTTTGGTGGTCGTAAAAAGATTGTGCTGTCGGCCGTGACAGCTTTGATGGGTATTTTTCTTGTCTCCTGCTCAGCAAAGGGTGGGGAAGACCTTACGCTATATACCGTGGAGCGTGGCACGTTTGACGATGTGTTGCGCGTCGAGGGATTCACCGAGTCGCTGGGCTCGCTCACATTCACCTGTCCGCCCGATGTGGATGGCAGCATCGAATACCTCGTCGAGAGCGGTACGATGGTGAAGCAGGGCGACACGCTCTGCATCATCGAGGACATGAGCATCGAGGAACGCTATGACAACTGGCTGGTCAATCTCGAAAACAGCTATGCCGACCTCGAGGCCGCCAAAGCCAATGCACAGCTGGAGCTGGCGTTGCTCGAAGCGCAGGTGAGGACCAACGAGGCCGAGACACAGATTGCCGGACTCGACTCGGTGCAGCTTCTCTACCTGAGCCCTACGGAGCGCCGCATCAAGGAGCTGCAGATGGAGCAGTCGGCCATACGGCGCGAACGCCTCTACAAGCAGGTCGACAAGCAGAAAATCATACAGCAGGCTGACATTAAGAAGATTCAAAGCCAGATATCACAGATAGAGCGACGTGTCGAAAGCCAGCGTGAGCTGCTGCAGTCGCTCGTAATCCTGGCTCCGAAGGATGGACTTGCCATTCGTGCACGCCGATGGCCCTGGAGCAGCCAGACATGGCTCGTGGGCGATAACATCTGGAACGGACGCGCCGTGGTGACCATGCCCACGATGGACAGCATGAAGGTGCTCATCTATGCACAGGAGACCGAGTACAAGCGCATCGAGGTAGGCGACTCGGTGGAATACACCTTCGATGCCATGCCCGCCAACCGTGCTTGGGGACGCGTCACCAGACTATCCCCCATGGGACTGAAGCGCACCGAGGGCTCCGAGGTGAAGACCTTCGAGGTGGAAGCAACGGTAGACTCGCTCCTGCAACCGCTCGACCCGGGACTCAGCGTCAACTGCCGCATATTCCTGCAGCATGTGCCCGACACCTTGGTGGTGCCCACCGTATGCGTCTACAAGCGCGACTCGGTGGATGTGGTGTATGTGCGCAAGGGACGCAAGTATGAGGAGCGCGAAGTGAAACTCTCCATATCGACACCACGCAGCTCGGTCATCGCCGAGGGCATAAGCGAAGGAGAACAGATAACATTGATAAAACCAGACGATAAGCATATCTTATGACGAACTACAGAATTAAGGGACTTGCCGCCATGCTCTGCTGCATGGGAGCACTTGCCGTATCGTGCGGCAAGAAGGCCGAAACGCAAATACCCGAAGCAAAAGTGACTAAAGGTGTCTTCTATATTGATATATATGAAGAGGGTGAGATTGAGGCAGTCAACTCCATCAACATCGCTTCGCCCAATATTCCATGGCGATTCGGAAACCTCAAGATATCCAACATCGTCACCGACGGCGATGAGGTGCAGGCTGGCGATACCATCATAGCTTTCGACCCTGCTGAGGTGCGCAAGTCAATCCTCGACTACGAAGACCGCCTCGTGGTGAGCAATGCCGAGCTGGAAAAGATGCTCGCACAGCACGAGCTGCAGATGGAGGAGCTCACCGCCGACTATGAGGTGACACGCATCACACATGAGATATCGCGCATGCAGCTTGAGTCGGCTTCGCACGAGAGCGAAATCAAGAAGCGCGAGATACAGCTCAACTTGGAGAAGGCCGACATCTCACTTGCCCGTGCAAAGGAGCAGATTGAGAACCGCCGCCGAATACAAGCCGAGGAACTGAAGAAAAAACGCCTCTCCATACGCGAGGACGAGGAGCGACTCGAGGAGGCTCACCGCACACTCGACAAGCTGTTTGTCATAGCCCCCTCGCCCGGTATAGCCATCGTGACACGCAACCACAGCACCAGCTCGAAGTACCAGGCTGGCGACCAATGCTGGTCGCAGCAGCAGCTCATACAGCTGCCCGACCTCTCGAAGCTCAAGGCCAAGGTGAATATCAATGAGGTGGACATCTCACAGGTGACCAAGGGACTCAAGGTGCAGATTCGCCCCGATGCCTTCTCCGACAGCATCTTTACCGGTACGGTGACTACCGTTGCCAATTTGGCACAGAACAAGGATAACCGCTCAAAAATCAAGGTGTTCCCCGTGGAGATTGTCATCGACCAAGCAAACAAGAACCTTCTCCCTGGACTCACCGTGAGCTGCCGCATCATCGTGGACGAAATCCCCAACGTATGCTATGTGCCCCTGGAGGCCCTGCATGTCGAGGGCGACAAGAGCTACGTGTATAAGAAGAGCGTCGGCGGATACGACAAGGTGCTCGTACAGACTGGTGCAACCAATTCGGATTATGTCATCATAGAATCGGGACTCCAGGAGGGCGACGTAGTAGCTCTCGTTGACCCGACGTTGATGGACCAGAAAGAAAATGAGGAGAAGAAATGATGAAAGGCATATCGAAATATCTGTTGCTGCTGCCCCTGCTCGTAGCGTGTAAGGGTGGCGCGTTTGGCGGCGATGAGGCTGCTGAGCTGAAGAGTACGTCTATCGTGGAGACTGGCGAACTCTCGGCAGTGCGTACGAAGGCTTTCGTGATGCCACGATTCGGACGATGGAGCTCCATGCGTGTCATTGGGCTCGCAGAACACGGACAGGTGATACAGCCGGGCGACTCGGTCATCCAGCTCGACCCTGCTGACGTGACCAAGTATATCGTCGATCGTGAGACTACCCTGGAATCGCAGCTTGCCACACTTGAAACAATGCTGGTGAATCAGGAAAACCGCGACAGCGAAGTCGAGTCGACTATCAAGTCGGAACTGGCAACCTATGAGCTGCGCAAATTGACACTCGAGTCAGCTAAGTTTGAGTCGGAGCGTACCAAAAAGATTAAGGAGCTGGAGTTCCAGCAGGCCACCATTGCACTCAACCTTGCCAAGCGCAAGCTTGAACTCAATGAAATCATCAATGCCAACGACCTGAAGATACAGCAAATCCGTGTCAATCAGATACAGAAGGACATACAGAATGCCTACGACATCATCCCTCAGTTGACTATACGCTCGGAGATACCGGGAATCTTCCAGATCCATCGTAATTGGCGCTCTGGTCAGCTGCTCCAGGTGGGCGATGAGGTGTGGCGTGGAAACTCGATGGCCTACGTGCCCGACCTTACGTGGATGAAGGTAGAGACTTGCATCAATGAAACCGACTTCCTGCGTATCAAGGTAGGTACTAAGGTACTGGTGCGATTGGATGCACTGCCCGAGGTCTCGTTCGAGGGTGAGGTGTCGCGCATTGGCCGTTTCTGTCATGTGCGTGATGCTAATAAGCCGCGCCAGAAGGTCTTCGACGTTGAAGTACGCCTCTTGGTGTCGGATGAGCGCCTGAAACCCGGCATGACCGTAAGTTGCGAATATTTGGAAGAGGTAGGATAATAGTCAGAGTCCTAGAATACAACCTAGAAGTTCTAGATTATCTAGGAAATCATAGGAGCACCTAGGACAACAGTAAGAAAAACACTATGGAATACAGCGAAAATATAAAAGTTGCGTGGCAAGGACTGACGGACCATAAGTTCCGCTCATTCTTGACGATGCTCGGTATCATCTTTGGTGTGGCATCGGTGATTGCGATGCTCTCGATAGGTGAGGGCGCCAAGCGTGAAGCCATTGCCAAGTACCAGGACTTGGGTGTGAACAATATCATCGTTCGTGAGAAAGATATGACCGATGAGGAGCTGGAGGAGGTACGCACGAAGTTCTCTCCCGGACTCTCTCTGCACGATGCCGAGGTTATCCGTGAAATTGTACCGGGTGTGAGCCGTATTGCTGCTCAGGCAGAAATCAATGCCGATGTCAAGTACACCAACCGCTCGGTGAAGTCCTCGGTGATTGGCGTTACCCCGGAGTTCTACGACATCCTGAACTATAAGATTAGTGAGGGAGAGTTTATCGGTGATGTACACTACGATGGCAAGCAGAAGGTGTGCGTGCTTGGAGCAGGCATTGCCTTCACCCTCTTCCAGAAGGAGGAACCCATCGGCAAGATGATCAAGATAGAGGACCAATGGCTGGAGGTAGTAGGTGTGCTGGAGTCCAAGGCGCTGTTTACCGAGACGGTAGGTGAATTGGCTGCCCGCGACCTCAATACCGACGTGTATGTGCCGCTCTCCATGTTTCTCGACCGTTTCTCGCGTGGCAATGCGCTTGACAGTGAGATACAGCAGCTCACCATTCAGGTGGAAAACTCAGAGCATCTGATGGAGACCTCTACGCTGGTCAATGAGATTGTTAAGCGTCATCATTTCAACAATGAAGACTACGGCATCGTAATCCCCCTCGAACTGCTCAAGCAGGAGGAGAAGGAGCGTCAGATCTATAACTTCCTGCTCGGCGCCATCGCAGCCATTTCGCTCCTTGTGGGTGGTATCGGTATCATGAACATTATGCTGGCTACGGTGATGGAGCGTACCCGTGAGATTGGTATCCGACGTGCTATCGGAGCACGCAAACGCGACATCATGACCCAGTTTGTCACCGAGGCCGTGGTAATCAGTATTGCCGGTGGTATCATCGGTGTGGTGGCTGGAGTGTCGCTCTCGCTCCTGGTATCGGTATTTACCGATGTGAGCACCTATATTAGATTATATAGTATCGTGATAGCTTTTGCCTTCTCGGTAGTGGTGGGTGTTGTATTCGGCTACCTGCCTGCCAAGAATGCTGCCAATCTGAAACCTGTAGATTCTATACGCTATGAATGATAAGCTGTTAATAGAGATAAACAATATCACCAAGCGCTATGAGATGGGCGACAATGTGGTGATGGCGCTGCAAGATGTCAATCTGAAGATTGAGCGCGGAGAGTATTTGAGCATCATGGGACCCTCAGGCTCGGGAAAGAGTACCTTTATGAATATCTTGGGCTGTCTTGATACTCCTTCGACAGGAGAGTACAAGTTCCGCGGAGTTGATGTGAGCAAGCTCGATGATGATGCCCTCTCGGCAATGCGCAATAAGGAGATTGGTTTCGTGTTCCAGAACTTCAACCTGCTACCCAAGCTCAATGCCGTACAGAATGTGGAGCTCCCCTTGGCATATGCTGGAGTACCTGCTGCTGAGCGTCGTGAGCGTGCCATACGTGCACTCGAGCGTGTCAAATTGGCCGACCGTATGCACCATAAGCCCAGTGAGCTTTCGGGTGGTCAGCGTCAGCGTGTTGCCATTGCCCGTGCTTTGGTGACCAATCCGGGCATCTTGCTGGCCGATGAACCTACGGGTGCGCTCGACTCAAAGACAGGTGTGGAGATTATGCGCCTCTTCGATGAACTGCACCGTGAAGGTGATAACACCATCATCCTCATCACGCACGAGCAGGAGATTGCCAATTATGCCATCCGTAATGTATATATAAAGGACGGTACCATCCATTACGACCGACTGAATACCAACAGAACCATTGTATCATAACGACTATGAATGCCAAGAATATAAAATACACGACATTGCTGTGCATACTGCTCGCCTGCACTGCTGTCAAGGCCGAGACCTATCATCTTACGCTTGAGGCCAGCGTGGAGCTTGCTAAGGAGAAGAGCTACACAATGCAGAACTTGAAAGAGAACCTCAAGATTGCAGAGTATAACCTCAAGTCGGCAACTGCAAGCTTGAAAACTCACATTGACTTCAGCCTCACGATGCCTGAGTTTAACCAGACGGTGCGTACGTGGGACGATACCACCGGTGTGTCGTTCTATTCAGTGAAGCGTATGGACTATGGAGGTACAGTGACTGTGAATCAGCCCCTTATTACCAATGGTAACATCTATTGGGAGACAAGCCTGAACAGCTATGATGACTTCTATAATGATGACCGATCGGCAACATTTAACACTCGTCTTCGTCTGCGCCAGCCTATCGACGCTCTCTATGGATACAATGCTATCCGCTCGTCACTGAAGTCGGCCCGCCTCGATTACGAACGTACCAACAAGTCGCTCCGCCGCGAAGAGCTCAATCTGGTCTATCGTGTCAGCAGTGCCTATTACAACCTGCTCTCCTTGCAGCGCAGTACGGAGATTGCTTTGCTCGACTATGAGCGCCAGACCGAAGCCAATCAGATTGCACAGAATAAATTTGCCTCTGGTCTTATACGTGAGGTAGATGCCTTGCAGATGGAGGTCGACTTGGCTGAAGCGCAGAACAGCTACGAGATGGCGCTCATCAATCAGGAGTCGGCCATCAATAGCTTCAAGGAACTGCTGGGCATTGAACTCACCGACAGCGTAGTGCTCAATGATGAGCTGAAATACAATATCGTAGTTGTCGATGCCGATAAAGCAGTGGAGTATGCACTCAAGAACCGCACTGAGCTACGTGATCAGGATATAGCCATTGAGCAGCAGAAGATGTCTATCCGTCAGCGTAAAGCCGAGGGTATGGTGCGTGGTTATTTTGATGCCTACGTTCAGAAGACAGGTACAAGCATGGGTGATATCACTACAACGTATGGCAACACCATTCAGACATCGGTAAATGACTTTATGGGACGTCCGATAAATTATGGTGTGGGATTCACCGTATCGGTGCCTATCCTCGACTGGGGTGAGAATCGTGCACGAGTACGTGCTGCCGAGGCTCGCCAGCGACAGAATTATCTTGCCAAGGAGGAACTCGAGCGTTCTATAGAGACCGAGACACGCAACTCTGTAGCCCAGCTCAATAACAACCTCAAGCGCTTGCAGCTGCTTGAAAAGAATGTCGTCATCGCTGAGAAGAGTTTCGACATCACCCTCCAGCGTTTTTCTGATGGAGATATAGATAGCCAGACACTTGCACTTGAGCGTAACCGTCTTAACAGTGCCTACCGCAACCACCTGAGTGCTTATATAGCCTACCAGCTTAGTTTGGCCGACATCATGCGTAAGACACTCTACGACTTTGAGAAAGGAGAACCTCTGACAATGTAAAGGGTAAATTATCCTGACTAAACTTGCAAAAAAACGTGGTTTTAGCTACCTTTGCAGAATAATTGGGATTACTAATAAAAATATAGAATAATGAAAAAGAACGTATTGTTTGGATTGTTGAGCGTATTGCTCGTTTTTGCATCCTGTAAGTCAAAGGAGAGTGCTTATAAGCAGGCTTATGAAAAGGCTAAGGGCCAAGAGACTGCACAGGTTCAGGTGAATTCTCCTGTACAGGTTACACCCGTAGAGACTGCTCCCGCAGCAGATAACAGCTATGATCAGGCACCTGTTCGTCAAGAGCAAGTTTCTGCAGTGTCAGTAAGCGGTACTTTGAAGCCCTATAGTGTTGTTTGCGGTAGCTTTAGCCTCCAGGCAAATGCACAAGGACTGAAGGAATACTTGGTTGGTGAAGGATACAATGCCGGCATCGTAAAGAACGTAGAGAAGAATATGTTCCGCGTTATTATCGGCTCGTACGATACAAAGGCCGATGCTGCTCGTGCTCGTGAGTCTTTCAAGGTTAAGTATCCTAGCCGTGCCGACTTCCAGGGCTCATGGATTTTGCTGAACAAATAATCTGACATCGCAAGATATGAGACAAGGGTGGCTTTAGTGGTCGCCCTTTCTTTTGACTACACTTTCTGTCGATTGAAACTTTATGTGTTGTTATCTGTCATTACGTTAAAATCGCAGTGGTATTTGGTTTTTGCAACAGTTAAAACAAGTTTTATTCGTTCGTTTGTTATATCTTTGCACTCATTATGGGACGTATTCTTGCTATTGACTACGGAAAGAAAAGGACAGGGCTGGCGGTGACAGATGTGCTTCAGATTATCGCAAATGGCCTTACTACAGTGCCTACGCCTACGCTGATGGACTTTATTGTCGATTATGTAAAGCGTGAGCCCGTCGAACGCATAGTTGTAGGGCTTCCCAAACAAATGAATAATCAGCCGTCGGAGAATATGGTGCGGATAGAGCCTTTCGTCAATCGCTTGCGCAAAGTCTTGCCACAGATTCCAGTCGAGTATGTTGATGAGCGTTTTACCTCCGTACTGGCTCATCAGGCGATGATCGATGGAGGACTGAAAAAGAAGGACCGCCAGCGGAAAGAACTGGTCGACGAAATCAGTGCTACTATTATATTGCAGAGCTATATGGAGAGCAGAAAACGATTCTAGTAACGATGTAATGATAAGCTAAGTAGGGGAGTATGTACACCTTAATGCGGAGTAGCTCCTAAATAATAACTCTAAAATTCTAAACATTTATGATACTACCTATTTATACCTACGGACAGCCCGTGTTGAGAAAAGTTGCTGATGATATAGATTCTGACTACCCTGAACTGAAGGAGTTGATTCAGAATATGTTTGAAACCAATGAACGTGCCGATGGAGTAGGCTTGGCAGCTCCTCAGATAGGACTTCCTATTCGAGTTGTGATTGTTGACCTAACCTCTCTTGCTGAGGACTACCCTGAATATGCCGAGTTCAAGCGTGCTTACATTAATGGCTATATCGTGGAGGATGAGGGCGAAACCATCTTGATGGATGAGGGCTGTTTGAGTCTGCCAGGAATCCATGAGCGCGTGCCTCGTGCCGAGCGTGTACGTGTGCAATATGTTGATCAGGATTTTGTAGAGCACGATGAGTGGGTCGATGGCTATTTGGCTCGTGTGCTTCAGCATGAATTTGATCACTTGGAGGGTAAGGTTTTTACAGACCGTATATCTCCTTTGCGCCGCCAAATGAATAAGGGTAAGTTCAATGCGCTTCTTTCAGGTAAGGTGCGTTGTGACTATAAGGTAAAGGCAATAAAGAAATAGTATAGTTCGGGGATGAGGCATAGATTGCTGACAGTGTTGTTCCTCTGCTTTGCGTTCATGGCAAAGGCGCAGGTGAATACCGACCACATGATGAGGGTGGGGAGGAATGCGCTCTATTTCAGCGATTATGTGCTTTCAATCCAATACTTTAATTTAGTGGTCAGTGCTAAGCCTTACCTCTATGAACCCTATTTCTTCAGAGGATTGGCAAAGTTCTATCTGGACGATTTTACCGGTGCTGAAGCTGATTGCACTGAAGCTATCAACCGTAATCCCTTTGTAGTGGATTGTTACCAGATTCGAGGACTTGCGCGTGTCAATCAGGGTAAGTTTGTCGATGCGGTAGAGGACTATCGTGTAGCCCTGAAGCATGAACCAGAGAATGAGGGACTATGGCATAATCTTGCATTGTGCTATGTTCATCTTAAGGAGTATGATGCTGCAATTGCTGTGTTGGATACAATTGTCGGTATTGCACCAAACTATGCTACAGCGCTGAATATGCGAGCACAGGTTCATATTCAGAAGGAAGATACGATAGCAGCGTTAGCGGACCTCGAATCATCGCTCAAGATAAATAAGTATGATTCTGAGGTGTATGCTACCCGTGCTCTTGTATATATGCAACAGGAACGCTACGAACAGGCAGAGCATGACTTGACTTATGCTATTCATCTCAGTCCGAAGAGTGGCTATTATATCAATCGGGCATTGACCCGTTATTATCGTCAGGAGCTGCGTGGCGCTATGAGTGATTATGACTTGGCGCTTGACATTGAACCGAACAATGTCCTGGGCCATTATAATCGTGGTTTGCTGCGTGCTCAGGTTGGTGATGATAATCGTGCTATTGAAGACTTTGATTTTGTCGTAGAGCACAATCCTGAAAATATATTTGCGGTTTTCAATCGTGCATTGCTGCTGATGCAAACAGGCGATTTGCAGGGAGCCAAAACCGATTTGGATGTAGTGCTTGAGGAATATCCCAAGTTCCTGTATGGTTACCAGTGTCGTGCCGAAGTACAGCGTGGTTTGGGATATGTCAAAGAGGCAGAGAAAGACGAACTGATTGTGCTTCGCGCCCAGATGGAGGAGCAGAATAGATTGCTTGCTGGAGGTAGTGCTGATGATGAAACGCAAGAAGACGAGGATGAGGCTACACGTAAAGAATCAGACAAGAATATTCGAAAATACAAACGACTCGTCGTGTCAGATGATGCGATGGGAGAGAATGAGTTCTCTTCAGAATATCGCGGTAAGGTGCAGAACCGCAATGTGTACGTAGCTCTGCAGCCTCTCTTTGCCCTTACATACTACAATAAAGAGAGTGAGGTGGGGCGTATTATTTATTATCATCGCTATTTGGAGGCAATCCGACGTACGGGCTCGCTGCCATTGCCATTGCTCGTAACTGCAGCGGAGCAGGCGCTCGATGAAGAGCAGATTGCTTATCACTTCAAGGATATTGATGCTCAGACGGCCAAGTTTGTTGCTGATGGTGAGGAGGCTATATATTACTATGCTCGTGGCCTTGATTTCTATCTTGTCCAGGACCTTTCGGCTGCTATTGAAGATTTCACTCAAGCAATTATTGTTGATGGTACCTTATGGCTCTCTTATTATAGTCGAGCCGTTGCACGTTATAAACAGACAGAACTGAAGCGAGCAGATGTGTCGGATGATAAGTCGTATGCTTCTTCACCCAGTGACTTTATGGTCGATGGGCATCTCACCGATTATCAGCTTATCCTTGCCGATTTGAATAAGGCTATTGACCTTGCTCCTGATTTTGCGTATTCCTATTATAATCGTGGAAATGTGCTCTCGCAGCTGAAAGATTATCGCGCTGCTATAGTGAGCTATGATGAAGCTATTGCTCTTGAACCCAATTTGGCTGAGGCATATTATAATCGTGGACTTACCTATATTTTTGTAGGCGAGAATGCTCGTGGTATCGCTGACCTCAGCAAGGCTGGAGAGTTGGGACTTTATAGTGCATATAATCTGATTAAACGTTTTGCTGAATAGTATAGGTGTTACAACCCTTTTGATGTTGTGCTCGGTCTCTTCTGGCCGGGCTTTTTGTGTTTTTATCGAGAACTCTTATATCGAACACATGTAATACTACTACTGACCTGTATAAATCTTTGTCTTTGGATGTGAAAAAATGTAACGTAAAGTTTCCACGTTCTAAGAATAAATCGTAATTTTGCATGATAAATGCAATGTGGATATGGCAGACGTGATAAAGCATGACGGCATAGTAGACTCTATTGAAGGGAGTTGCATACATGTACGTATCGTGCAGGCTTCGGCTTGTGCTGCTTGTGGTGCCAAGAGTTTGTGCTCAGCGGCTGAGAGCAAGGAGAAAATCGTGGATGTGTATGGTGCTGATACCACTGCCTATCAGGTAGGGCAACGAGTGATGGTCGAGGGAGCTGCTTCAATGGGAATGAAGGCTGTTCGCCTCGCTTTTCTTTTTCCCCTCTTACTGCTTGTGGCTGCCGTTGCCTTGGTCATGTGGCTGACTGATGGCAATGAGGCTTTGGCCGCTTTGGCTGCATTGCTGGTGCTGACATTCTATTTCCTCCTCCTATTTGCGAATAAGAAGAAGTTGGCCCGTGAGTTTACGTTTATAATCAAACCTATTTAAATTCAATAGTAATGAACACAATTTTGGTAGCAGTAATTGCTTTGGGAGTGACAGCACTGGTTTTGGCCGGTGTGTTGTTTGTCGTATCCAAGCAATTTGCTGTAGAAGAAGATCCACGTGTGGGACAAGTTGCTGAGGTATTGCCGCAAGCCAACTGTGGCGGTTGCGGATTCCCCGGTTGCGCCGGCTTTGCCGACGCTTGTGTCAAGGCAGGTTCGCTCGACGGTCTGCTGTGTCCTGTAGGTGGACAAGCTGTGATGACAAAAGTGGCTGACATCCTCGGTCTGAGTGCCGATGCTGCCGAGCCCAAAGTAGCAGTGGTACGCTGCAACGGAACATGCGAGCATCGTCCTCGGACTGCGGTCTACGATGGTGCTGTGTCATGTAAGATCGCCCATGCCACAGGCTGTGGCGAGACAGGCTGTGCCTTCGGCTGTCTGGGTTGTGGCGACTGTGTGGCTGCATGTAAGTTCGATGCTATCCGCATGAACCCCACTACCGGTCTTCCCGAGGTTGACGCCGAGAAGTGTACGGCTTGTGGCGCTTGTGTGAAGGCTTGTCCGCGCATGATCATCGAGTTGCGCAACAAGGGCAAGAATGGTCGTCGCATGGTAGTGCTTTGTGTGAACAAGGACAAGGGTGCCGTTACTCGCAAGGCTTGTGAGGTAGGATGTATCGGTTGTGGCAAGTGCCAGAAGGTGTGTCCGTTCGAGGCTATCACCATCGCCAACAACCTTGCCTACATCGACTACGAGAAGTGTAAGCTCTGCCGCAAGTGCGAAGACGAATGTCCGCAACACACCATCGTGGCGGTGAACTTCCCCGCAAGAAAACCGAAGCCTGCTCCTGAGGCTACAACTTCTCAGAATCCTCAGAGCGCTCCGGGCAATGAGAGCACTCAGCAATCATAAATCAGAAATAATATTCAGAATTCATGAAGACATTTAGAATAGGTGGTGTACATCCCGCCGAGAATAAGTTGTCAGCAGGTAAGAAGATTGAGCCTATGGCATTGCCCAAGCAGGCCGTGTTCCCCCTGTCACAACACATAGGTGCCCCTGCTGTAGCATGTGTGGCCAAAGGCGACATGGTGAAGGTGGGTACCAAGATTGCCGACGCCGGTGGTTTCGTGTCGGCGGCTATCTTCTCTTCTGTATCGGGTAAGGTGGCAAAGATTGATTCTATTATTGATGCCAGCGGCTATCGCAAGCCTGCTATCTTCATCGACGTCATTGGCGACGAATGGGAAGAGAGCATCGACCGTAGCGAAGAGTTGGTGACTGAGTGTGCCTTTGAGCCCGCCGAGATTGTCGCTAAGATCAAGGATGCCGGTATCGTAGGTATGGGTGGCGCCTGCTTCCCCACACATGTGAAACTGACTCCTCCTCCCGGAAGCAAAGCCGAGTGCGTGATTATCAATGCTGTAGAGTGTGAG
>CANBEE010000054.1 GCA_947367415.1 uncultured Bacteroidales bacterium | reverse complement strand
CATTGGAATACATCAAAGCCGACGAATATGTAGAAGTAACTCCAAAGAGCATGCGTATGCGTAAGGTCATCTTGGATGAATTGGAACGCAAGCGTGCGAATAAGGAATAAGATAAAAAAGGTTGCTCAAACGGGCAACCTTTTTCTTTTCTTACCTTCCGCACCAAACAAAAAAAAGGCCCACCCGAAGGTGAGCCTCAAACGTTTATATCGTTAAAATTACTTTACGATAACTACACGGTTTGTGTTGTTGATGGGGAAGATGTTCTGTGAAGAACCAACACCCTTCCAAGTCAACTGATCCTTGTTTACACCCTGCTCGATGAGGTACTCGTAAACAGCCTTAGCACGCTTCTCAGACACTGACTGGTTAGCCTTCTCAGTACCTACGTTGTCGGTGTGACCGAGGATAGCAACGTCAGCATCGGGAGTAGCCTTCAATACCTCAGCAAACTTAGCGAGGCTTGCCTCAGCGTCGGCGCTCAACTTAGAGCTGTTGAAGTCGAAGAGGATACCTGAATCGAAAGTAACCTTTACAGCGGGGAGGCCGTTTACCTCAACGAGCTGTACCTGAGCACCTTCAACCTGCTTTGCAGCCTCAGCAGCCTTGTCCATCTTGCGGCCGATGAGGGTACCTGCGCCTGCGCCTACGGCTGCGCCCACGGCTGTGCCTACGGCTTTGTTACCTGCGAGGTGGCCGATGCCGAGTCCGATGGCTGCGCCTGCTGCCGTACCGATGGCTGCGCCGTAGCCGGTGTTTTTCCAACTGCCGCAAGAGCTGAGCATCAATGCAGCACAGAGGGTCAATGATAATGCTTTCAGTTTCATACCTTGATGTTTCTTTTAATGGTTAACAATATATAGCTTTATTTGCTGCGAAAATACTAAAAAAATCGGGATATTGCCATATTTTCTGTAAAAAAGAATGAGTAAACGATGAAAATAGCTTAATTTTGCAAACTCAACAATTATATGATAGGAATTCAAAAGTTTCAATAAACGAATATGGCAAAAGAACTTAAAGAACTTACCAAGCGTAGCGAGAACTACTCGCAGTGGTACAACGACTTGGTGTTGAAGGCTGACCTCGCAGAGCAGTCGGCCGTGCGTGGATGTATGGTCATCAAGCCCTACGGCTACGCCATTTGGGAGAAGATACAGCGTCAGCTCGACGATATGTTCAAGGCTACAGGTGTTGTCAATGCCTACTTCCCCTTGCTCATCCCCAAGTCATACCTCTCTCGTGAGGCCGACCACGTGGAGGGCTTCGCCAAGGAGTGTGCCGTGGTGACGCACTATCGCCTGAAGAATGCCGAGGATGGCAGCGGCGTGGTCGTTGACCCTGCGGCTCGCCTTGAGGAGGAGCTGATCATTCGCCCCACCTCGGAGACGATCATCTGGAGTACCTACAAGAACTGGATTCACTCATACCGTGACCTGCCTATCCTGTGCAACCAGTGGGCCAATGTGATGCGCTGGGAGATGCGTACCCGCCTGTTCCTGCGTACGGCCGAGTTTCTCTGGCAGGAGGGCCACACGGCTCACGCTACGCGCGAGGAGGCCGAGGAGGAGGCTATGCGCATGATCAACCTCTACGGTGACTTTGCCGAGAAGTATATGGCGGTGCCTGTGGTGAAGGGTGTGAAGAGTGCCAACGAGCGTTTCGCCGGTGCGCTCGACACGTATACCATCGAGGCGCTGATGCAGGACGGCAAGGCGCTGCAGAGCGGTACGTCGCACTTCCTGGGACAGAACTTTGCCAAGGCTTTCGACGTGCAGTATGTGGACAAGGAGAACAACATGCAATATGTGTGGGCTACATCGTGGGGCGTATCGACCCGCTTGATGGGTGCGCTCATCATGGCCCACTCCGACGACAACGGACTCGTGCTTCCTCCGAAACTCGCTCCTATCCAGGTGGTCATCGTACCTATATACAAGAATGAGGAGCAGTTGAAGGCCATCGACGCCAAGGTCGAGGGTATCGCTGCCAAGCTGCGCTCTATGGGCGTAAGCGTGAAGTATGACAATGCCGACAACAAGCGTCCCGGCTTCAAGTTTGCCGACTATGAGCTCAAGGGTGTACCCGTGCGCCTCGTGATGGGTGGCCGTGACCTTGAGAACAACACCATGGAGGTGATGCGCCGCGACACGTTGGAGAAGGAGACCCGCTCGTGCGAGGGCATCGAGGAATACGTAGTTAGCCTGCTCGACGAGATACAGGAAAATATCTACCAGAAGGCGCTCAACTACCGCAACGAGCATACCGTGGCTGTAGACACCTACGAGGAGTTCAAGGCGCAGATCGAGAAGGGTGGCTTCGTGCTGGCTCACTGGGACGGTACGCCCGAGACCGAGGAGCGCATCAAGGAGGAGACGAAGGCGACCATCCGCTGCATCCCCTTCGAGGGCGACACTACTCCGGGCGTGTGCATGGTGACGGGCAAGCCATCGGCTCGCCGCGTGCTCTTTGCTCGTGCTTATTGATGTTTGTTCTCAGAATGAATATGGGCAGGGGAACCACGTAGGTGGTGCCCCTGCTTCTTATTAAGAGTGTATAGTATCTGTACTTAAGTCAAAGCAATCATAGCAGCGGAGCCACCCTGAACACGATACGGAAGTTGCCCTCGTTGAAGCTTGTGCTGCTGATGCGGAAACTGCCGATCTCGCCCGTGCGGCGTACATGGGCACCCAGGCAAGGGCATACGTCATAGTCGCCCACATACACCAGGCGCAGCGTCTCGCTGGCGTCGGCAGGCAGTTTGCTCAGGTCAATGCTGGCGGGCACCTCATCGCGGGTGACATAGCGTGAGGTGACGGGAAGGTCTTCCTGGATGATGCGGTTGACCTCGGCCTCCACCTCTCGTATCTGCTCCTCGGTGGGGCAGGTGGGGAGGTCGTAGTTGCACTTGCTCTTCTTGCGCTCGATATGGTTTACGCGTGAGCGTGTGCAGCCAAACATACGCACCATGGTCTGGTTCAGGATGTGCTCGGCCGTATGGGCAGGGGGGAACTCCTGCTTGTTGTGCTCGTTGAGGATGGGGGTCTCTGCCATAGCGTTAGTCATTGTTTTCGGGGAGTGTGATCTTCACGATGGCACCTGAGAAGCCGGGTACGGTGAGGCGTACGGGCGCATCGGGGTGAAGAGCCAAAGAGACCTTTACGCCTGTCAGCAGCTCGGTGGCTTCAATGCTGTGGAGTGTGGGTAGCTTGAAGTAGTCGAACGCTGCAGAGGGGATATTGACGCTCATGGGGGTATCCCAACCGTCGAAGTTAGCCACGATGAGCATGAGCTCATTCTCATGCTTACGCAGGAAGGCGTAATGGCGGTGGGGGTTGAACTCGGCTGTGAAGGGGTTCACATACATGAGGTCGAAGAAGTCGCCCTCGGTGATAGCCCGTTCGTCGCGTGCGATATGGAGCAGACGGCTGTAGTAAGCTTGAAGTTCGCGTTCGCCATCGTTGAGGTCCTTGCCCGAGAAGGTTCCGCCATCGCGCCAGCGGCGCAGGGTGTCCACACTCCAGTAGTCGAAGATGGTGGTGCGGCCGTCGCATCCGCTATAGCCCTCCTGGTCCATGCCGCGCTCGCCCAGCTCCTGGCCGAAGTAGACCATCGTGGGGCAGGTGTCGATGGTGGCGCTCACGAGCATGGCGGGTAGCGCGGGACGGCCTTCCCGGACGATAAAGTCGGAGGCCAGGCGCTGCTCGTCGTGATTCTCCATGAAGTGGAGCATGTGTTCGCGCAGCTCACCCAGATTCTGCCAGCAACGTGTGATGTCGGTGGCCGACTGCTGACGGCGGATGATGCCGATGAGCGTGTCGTAGAGGCCTACCTTGTCATACAGGTAGTCAAACTTGCCGTGTTTGACGTAGTTGTAGTATTCCCACGTGTTGTACACCTCGGCAATGAAGATGATGTGGGGATACCGCTCCTTGATGATAGGTATCACCCAGCCCCAGAACTGGAAGGGCACCATCTCGGCCATGTCGCAACGGAAACCGTCGACACCCTTCTTGGCCCAGAAGAGCAGGATGTCGCGCATCTTGAGCCATGTGGAGGGGAAGGGGTAGAAGTCGGTGCGCTCGCCCTCGAGGTAGTTGATGCCGTAGTTGAGCTTTACGGTCTCGTACCAATCGTTGCGTGTGGGGTAGGCATCGAAGCGGTCGTTGCCGGTGGCGCGGGCCGGGCTCTCCGTGTAGTCCTGCCAGTCGACCTCACCGCCCAGCGTGGTGCCGGGCAGGTAGTAGAAGTTGTTCTTGGGGGAGAAGAACTGGGTGGTGTCGTCCTTCTCGCCGAGGTCCACCACGCTCTTCGGCTTGGCATCGGAGTGGTAGCAGCGGGCTACGTGGTTGGGTACGAAGTCGATGATCATCTTCAGTCCTGCATCGTGGGTGCGCTTCACCAACTGGGTGAACTCCTTCATGCGGCTCGGCACGGAGATCGCCAGGTCGGGGTCCACATCGTAGTAGTCCTTGATGGCATAGGGCGAACCTGCCTTCCCCTTGACCGTAGCCTTGTGGTCGGGGCGGATGCCGAAGTGGCTGTAGTCGGTCTGCGTGGCATGCTCGATGATGCCTGTGTACCAGACGTGCGTCGTGCCCAACTCCTTGATGGCGGCGAGAGCTTCGGGGGTGAAGGCAGCGAGCTTGCCGCAGCCGTTCTCCTCGATACTGCCACCCGGCACACGGGCTGTATTGTCATTGCCAAACAGGCGGGTAAAGATTTGATAGAGGATGATCTTTGACATGTTGTGTGATTCTGATTTTTGAATTCTGAATTACGGGAAACTGATTTCCTGTGCAATGTGGGTTACCTCATAATTCCTAATTCATAATTCCTAATTGAAAAAGCTATGCTATTTAATTTTTCTAATCAGTCCCGTTAGCACGCTGCCTGGCCCGTACTCTGTGAAGGTCTCGGCACCATCGGCCCGCATGTTGAGCACGCTCTGTGTCCAGCGTACAGGAGAGGTGAGTTGAGCGATGAGGTTGGCTTTGATCTCCTCGGGATCGGTGTGGGGCTGAGCATCTACGTTCTGGTATACAGGACACTTTGGCGTGTGGAACTCGGTAGCCCGGATGGCTGCCTCGAGTTCTACCTTGGCCGGATCCATCAGTGGGGAGTGGAACGCACCGCCTACGCTCAGTGGCAGGGCACGCTTGGCACCCGCTTCGGTGAGCTTCTCGCAAGCAAGGCGTATACCCTCCATGCTTCCTGAGATGACTACCTGTCCTGGGCAGTTGTAGTTGGCTGCTACTACGGTGTGGCCACTTTCGGTAACCTCCTGGCATACGGCCTCGATGGTCTCATCGGGCAGGGCAATGATGGCTGCCATCGTGGAGGGCTGCATCTCGCAAGCCTTCTGCATAGCCAGGGCACGGGCATACACCAGCTTCAGGCCGTCCTCAAACGAGAGGGCGCCACTGGCTACCATTGCAGAGAACTCGCCCAGTGAATGACCGGCAACCATATCGGGGCAGAAGTCGTCGCCCAGGCAGAGGGCGCTGATGACGGAGTGGAGGAAAACGGCTGGCTGCGTCACCTTGGTCTGGCGAAGCTCCTCGTCGGTACCGTCAAACATGATATCCGTGATGCGATAGCCAAGAATCTCGTTGGCCTTCTCGAACAACTCCTTGGCTAAAGGTGAATTTTCGTACAAGTCTTTGCCCATTCCTGAAAATTGGGCTCCCTGACCGGGAAAAACAAATGCTTTCATAATTCAGTCTTGTTTAGTCTCTTACGTTAAGGTTATAGGTTGTTTTCTAAAATCAAGACGCAAAGATAACACTTTTTTATTGTTATGAGCAGAAAATGTCATACCTTTGTGCACTAAATTAAAAAATAGCGGTTAAGGAACAATAAACCCATAGGTGCTACGTTCCTATTATATATTATATCTATCTGATTGCACAATTATATGAGAGATTTTCATTCTCAGGCAAGCATAGCAGTGTCGGAATACAAGGATGCTATGTCTGGTTTCGAGCGATTCCTGAAGCGATTGGCCGACTTTGTCGCAGCACTCTGCGGCATTGTGATACTCTCGCCCGTGTTCCTGATTGTGTTCCTGGTGATATGGCTGGCGGGTGGAAGTGTTATCTACAAGCAGGAGAGAATAGGGTATAAGGGGAAGACCTTTACCATCTATAAGTTTCGTACCATGAAGAAGGATGCCGAGAAGAATGGCATTCCCCGCACGGAAGAGGAACGCAAGGAGCAGATGACAAGGGTAGGCCGATTCCTCTGCGACCATCACCTCGATGAGCTCCCCCAACTGTTCAATGTGCTGAATGGCGATATGTCGCTCGTCGGTCCCCGCCCCGAGCGTCAGGTGTTCATTGACAAGATTATGGAAGTCAACCCCAATTATATACACATCTATAAGATGCGTCCGGGCCTGACCTCACAGGCAACCCTCTACAACGGATATACCGACACGATGGAGAAGATGCTCATCCGTCTGGATATGGACCTGGAATATCTGACAACACGCTCGTTGTGGGGCGACTTGGTGATAATTTGCAAGACTGCATTCTCGATAATCAGCGGTAAGAAATTCTAACGAAGAAATATACAATATGCGAAAACTCCCGATACTCGTTTTACTCCTTTTCTGCGTGCAGATAGCATCGGCACAGAAGATGAACGATGACCAAGTGATAGAATACGTGATGGCGGCCCAGGAAAAGGGCGATAGTCAGCAACAGATAGCCAAAGACCTCTTGCGGAGGGGTGTTACCATGGATCAGGTCAACCGCATCAAGCGCAAAATGGAAAACCAGAAGACCTCTGGTATAGGCGCCTCGATGACCGAGAAAAAACGCACCCGTACCGCACCCAAGAAGAATGGTGCTATTGAGTTGCAGAGTGACAAGGAGGGTAAGAGCAAGCTCAATGCTACGGAACGCGAGGGAATGATGATGGGAGAGATGGAATTCCTCTTCCCAGACTCGACCATGATGTACATGATGGAGCAGCAGGGCAAGAAGGAAATTTTCGGACACCGACTGTTCCAGAATAAGAACGTTGCCTTTGAAGCCAGCTACAACCTGCCCACACCGGCCAACTATCGACTTGGCCCTGGCGATGAAGTGGCTATTGATATATGGGGAGCTTCGCAGTCGAATATTCAGGAGACCATTTCGCCCGACGGCAATATCTATGTGGAGAACCTCGGGCCAGTACACCTCAGTGGACTCACCGTGACGCAGGCCAACAAATACCTCAAGGAGCAATTCGGTCAGATATATTCGGGCATCAACAGCGATGAGCCCAACTCAAACATACGCCTCTCATTGGCACAGAACCGCACGATACAGGTGCATGTAATGGGTGAGGTGGAGAACCCTGGTACCTACACAATGTCGTCGTTTGCAACCATCTTCAATGCATTGTACCAGGCCGGAGGCGTCAACGAAGTGGGAACTCTGCGTGAAGTTAAGGTCTATCGTGCCGATAAGCTCGTGGCTACGTATGACGTGTATGACTTCATCCTCAACGGGAATTCCGACAAGGGCATACGCCTCGAGGATAATGATGTGGTCACGGTAGACGCCTACAAGAATCTGGTGAGCGTGACAGGCAATGTGAAGCGTCCCATGTATTATGAAATGCTAGATGACGAGTCTGTGGCACAACTTCTGAAATATGCGGGTGGTCTCTCGGGCAACGCCTATAAAGAAGATGTACGCTTGATCCGCAACGGAAAGCGCGAACGTGAGATCTATACGCTTGATGCAGCCGAGCAGCAAAACTTTATTCTGGCCGATGGCGACTCGGTGTCCGTTGACTCCATCATGCCGACCTTTGCTAATATGGTCGAGGTGAAGGGAGCGGTATATCGTCCCGGAATGTTCCAGATGAATGGACGCATCAATACCGTGAAGCAGCTCATAGAGAGTGCAGGCGGATTGAAGGATGAAGCTTTCCTCAATCGTGCTATCCTAAATCGCCGGAATCCCAACAATACGATGGAGAACCTGGCCATTAACCTCGAGCAGCTGATGAACGGTACCATCCCCGATGTGCCCCTGCGCAAAAACGATGTGCTGCTTGTTCCCAGCCTATTCGATATGCAGGAAGTACAGACAGTGACCATCTTCGGTGAAGTAGCCTTCCCTGGAACCTATCAGTATGTCGACAACATGTCCGTAGAGGATTTTATCGTAAATGCCGGAGGACTCAATGAGGCTGCATCAACGGCCAAGGTCGATGTGGCCCGCCGAGTGAAAGACTCAAGAGCAACCTCAGCAAGCGACACCATATCATACACCTATTCGTTCTCCATCAGCGATGGTCTCGTTGTAGAAGGTAATCCCAACTTCACCTTGATGCCCTTCGACGAGGTGTATGTGCGCAAGAGTCCCGGTTATCACGAGCAGGAGAATGTGACCATTGAAGGTGAAGTGCTTTTTGGAGGCACCTATGCACTGGAAAAGAAGAACCAGCGATTGAGTGAGTTGGTGGCTAATGCCGGCGGTCTTACACCGCAAGCTAATATTAAGGGAGCGCGCTTGGAACGTACGATGACCGAGGAAGAAAAGATGCGTTTGGAATCTACCATCGAAGCGGCTATCCAGATGGCCGAAAACAAGAAAGACTCGGTGGCCATACGCCGTAACATGATGAGCCAAACGACCTATCCGGTAGGTATTGAGTTGGACAAAGCATTAGACAAGCCTGGTTCAGATGCCGATATCACCCTACGTGACGGTGACCGACTGATAATACCGCAGTTCTCCAATACAGTGAAGGTAAGCGGTGAGGTCATGTATGCCAACACCATTGCCTATAATCAAGGAAAGCGTTTGAACTATTACGTGAACCAAGCAGGTGGATACAATGAAAATGCCAGCAAATCGAACGTGTATATCGTATATATGAACGGTACGGTGTCGAAAGCTAACCGTTGGAGTCGAAAGGTAGTAGAACCAGGTTGCGAAGTGGTAGTACCTGCAAAAGAGGAAAAGGATGGCATGTCAGCCAGTGAAATCCTAAGTTTGAGTTCGACAGCCGCGTCATTGGCTACCGTGGTATTAGCTTTGATTAATGTGTTCCGCTAATGAAAAATATATAAGAGGTATGGAAGAGCTGAATATAAAGAAACCGCTACTAAAGGAAGCCGATTTACTGCAGCTGGTAGGCAAGGTGTTAGCTAAGTGGAAGTTTATACTTAAGGTCACTATATGCTTTATGCTTCTCGGACTCGTCATGGCCCTTTCCATGATAAAAGAGTATACCGCTCAGGTTGTCGTAGCTCCAGAGTCGTCAAACTCCTCCATTATGAGTGGCGGATTGGGATCCTTGGCCTCTATGGTAGGTCTTGACTTGGGTAGTGTGGGGGGAGATGATGCCATCTATCCGTTACTCTATCCAGACATCGTACAGTCATTGCCCTTCATGTCGGCCTTGTTTGACGTCAATGTAAAATCGCAGGATGGAATGGTAGATACTACCTATTTCTATTATGCGGATAAACTGCAAAAGAAAAATTGGGTGGGAGTGCTGAAATCCGCCCCTAAGAAGGCTATAAAAGGGGTGCTGAAACTCTTCTCGTCAAAAAAGCAGACAGGAAACCCTGCCGTGTTTGACCCTTATAACTTGTCAGAGAAGCAGATGCTGATGATAGAGAATCTGAGTGGTGCTGTCACTATCTTTGTAGATAAGAAGACGAATGTGATAACGCTTTCGTTTACAGATCAAGACCCGCTGATTGCAGCCACCATGGTAGATACCATCATGTATCGTCTGCAAAATCAGATTACAGCATACCGCACCAAGAAGGTGGTGGACGACTGTGCATATATAGAAAAGCTCTATCAGAAGTCGAAGGCTGATTATGAGAAGGCACAAGAGACGTATGCATCGTATGTAGACCGTAACAGGAATGTAACACAAGAGCGCTTCTTAGTGGAGAAAGAGCGTCTAGAGGCCGACAAAGACTTGAAAAATACGCTCTATACCCAATGGGCACAACAGTTGATGTTAGCTCAGGCCAAGGTACAGGAGTATACGCCCGTGTTTGTTACCTTGAAACCGGCTGCTGTACCTGCAATGCCTTCGTCAATGCGTAGATCGATGGTCCTGATATTATATACATTCTTTGGTGGTGTGCTAGCAGTAGCATACGTATTACTAAAGGAGCCTTTTGCCAATGTTTATCGAAAACTATTTAAGTCGAAGAAGTGATATACTTTGTCGTATTTATACTGCTGCTGATACCGGTTGTTAAATACGATTGGATGGTCAAATCTGGCGGTGAAAAGGGGTGGTACTATTTTAGTTTGGTAGTGCTAATCCTTTTCGCAGGATTGCGCTATCGTGTGGGGGGGGATACGTTGATATATATGAGTTTGTTCTATGAGTGGCCCAAATTGGACGAGCTCAAGTATTTTGATTTCGCCACGGCTACTTATAATCCCTTGTGGTACATCTTCTCAGCAATTGCTCGAAGTATATATGATGACTTCACCACGCTGCAAATAATGCATGCCATCATAGTCAATTGCACATTCTTTTGGTTCTTTCGTAAGTATTGCCCAAAGTATTATTTCTCTGCCATTTTGCTGTACTATATCAGCTACTTTTGCTACTTCAATATGGAGGTCATGCGCGAGTCGCTGTGCATATGTGTGCTTTTGCTATCTACATCATTTCTAATGGAAAAGAGATGGTTGCTCTACTTCCCGATGTGCGTGATCAGTCTTTTTATTCACTACTCGGCTGCCATTATGCTAGTGCTGCCCTTCTTACTCCTATTCAAACGACCTTCTTGGAAATGGGAAGTATTGATATTATTGGCTATTGTGGTTGCTGTGAGAATAGTGAATGTGCCCATGCTTGTGTTAAGTTTGTTCGGTTTGAATCGCCAGTTGACATGGCTCATTGGAGGTTACATAGAGGAGATGCGTAATGTGATGGGTATCATATCTGAGTTGTTACACTATTTCCCAATATTTATTTTTATTTACTTGCGTGAGAAACATCTGATTACGGAAAAGTACGACTTCAGTCCGCTCATGATGGGTACTGTGGTCATATATGCTTTGGCCATGAACATTGGTGTCTTCAGCCGATTTATCAACTACTTCGTTCCTTTCATTTTAGTTTATTCGGTGAATACAATATATAGAACGTTGTATTGGAAATTTAGGGACTATCAAGTCAGCTATCTATTGTGCTTGGTTGCATTTCTTGTGATGGGATTCAATTATTATTATTACTATGGCAGAGATTTGTCAGATGCATATCCCAATGCGCGGGGGTATCACATATTTTATCCTTATAGCTCTGTATTAAATCCCCAAATTGACGAGTACCACGAGCGTTTTATAGAGAATTATCGTGACGTAGCTATTGAGTTTTAGTGATTTTGATTGTATGATGACAGCTATTATACTTGTTAATTGGAATGG
This sequence comes from uncultured Bacteroidales bacterium, assembly GCA_947367415.1. Taxonomy (GTDB): domain Bacteria; phylum Bacteroidota; class Bacteroidia; order Bacteroidales; family Bacteroidaceae; genus UBA1189. The sequence goes on along the minus strand of CANBEE010000054.1, from coordinate 1,573 downwards.
GGCAGACGACACTATTGCTTGTTTAGAGTCGTTGAGTAGAATGACGGAGCCGCACTTTGTTGTGATTGCCGATAATTCTTCCTCGGATGATTCAGTACCTCGTATCCAAGCATGGATAGACGAATTTGGGCAGGACAACCCAGTGGTAAAGGGATATCAACTGCTCTCATTGGATGCGAACTATGGTTTTGCAGTGGGGAATAACAAGGCACTTGCAACGGCAATGCAGCGCAATCCAGATTATTGTATGTTGCTCAACAATGATACTGAGGTGGAACCAGACTTCCTGAGTAAGTTGGTAGCCTTCGCTGAGAACAACAAGGAGGTCAAGGTTCTTTCACCTTGTATTTGTTATCATTCACAAAGAGACAAAGTATGGTTTAGTGGAGGACAACTCACCTTCGGTTCGCGAAAGAATCTTTATGCTGAAAAAAATATAGGGGCAGTAGGAAATACGCCATTCACCATATCGTTTATCTCTGGATGTGCATTATTCTTTCACACATCATTACTAAATGAGCAAGCAGAGTTGTTGTACAACGACTTCTTTTTTGGCGAAGAAGACTACGAATTTTCTTTAAGAATGAAGAAAGAAGGAGTGAAAATGATGTGTGTACCCCAGTCAGTGGTGTATCATAAGGTAGGATCCTCCCAGAAGCGCACGAATGACACTCGCGGTTTGGGACGTGTATATATGTATTATCATAACCGTTTGGTATGTGCCCGTCTGTATTATTCCTCATTAAGTTTTCTTTTGATTCGTTTGCTTAGCTGCCCCTTGTGTTTCAAATATTTCAAGCAATATTCTGGCTCGCATCGTATTGCGTGGCAAATCTTAAGACGCTTGTTGGAGGATGTGAAGACGCATACAGGTTTTAGCCATGCCGATTTCTCAGCATTGATGTTTGACAATACCTATTTTTCTTTTAACACATCAAAGGTCGACGTATTGTGAAAGTGCTGTTTTGTACACCATATGGTGATATAACAAGGGATAACATCGGAGGAATCTCTGTTTGGGCAAAGGCTATTGTTGCCCAACATCGGAGTGTAGCGTCAGATTCAGATATAAAATTAGACGTTTTTGCATTAGACCGCAAGACTTATGTTAGAGGTGTAAACACATTTGTGCGTATCTGGACAGGTATTGTAGAATATATACGCTTGGTGCGTGAGGTATGGAAACAAATGGACGAAGGAGAATATGATGCTGTCCATCTGTGTACGACGGCTTCTTTGAGTCTGATAAAAGATTGGCTTATTTTGGGCTATGCGCATCGCAAAGGGCTGAAGACTTTTTTGCATTTCCATAATGGCAGAGTGTATGGGATTGTCCATCGTAAGAATTTGGAAACCTATTTGTTGCGATGTGTCTTGAAAGTCGTTGACGCTCCCATTGTTATGGACGCCTTTTCGTTTGACGCATTGGAAGAGTGGAAAGTTACTTCTGCAATCAACCTCCCCAATCCGTTGTCCACTTTTGTTCGCCAAACTATAGATTCTTGTACTCCCTTGCCTGAACGTGCCAAAGGACGCTTGCTGTTTGTTGGCCATATCGTGGACATCAAAGGTG
>CANBEE010000053.1 GCA_947367415.1 uncultured Bacteroidales bacterium | reverse complement strand
AGGGGCAGCAGCTATTTCTCTACACAGAGGCTTTGATGCAACTGATGAACACCTTCCAGAGCGGCTGCTGTTGGCTGATGACTAGTAAGACGTAAGATAATTACACATAGATTTGTTTATCCCCCCCCAAAAAAAACTTACCTTTGTAAGGAGATAATGTTAAAAGAAGAAGTTTTATTTTATTGTTTAATTTTAATTAATAAAAGATTATGAAAAAGTTATTAACAATTTGCGCTTTTGCTGCAGTGGCTCTTTCTTTCACCGGTTGCGTAGGTTTGGCATCTACAACCGCATCGAACCACAACCTCACACAAACTCAGGTAGTACTCTCTGAGGGTAACTTCAAGGTAGTAGGCCAGGCTTACGGTGAGGTTACAGCAACTTACATTTGTGGTATCGGTGGTTATTCAAAGAAGGCTTTGTATGACAACGCCATCAACGAAATGGCTAAGAACGCTAACTTGACCGGTTCGCAGACATTGACCAACACCACAGTACACTACTCTGTAAAGATGATTACTCCGTTCTTCATGAAGAGCACATGCATCGCTACAGCTAACATCGTTGAGTTCACAAAGTAAGCTACTGCAGCTAAACAAAAAAAAAGAGCAGGCACAGCCTGCTCTTTTTTTAGCAATAATATTATTGCTGTCCGATAAACTCTAAAACTCAGAATATACTCAGCGTCGCTGCCGGCACTGTCCCCCAGACAGGGGGACAGTGCTGTCGGCTAAAGCCGAGCGATTCGTTCAACCTAATACAGCTATAGGGGCTTATAAATGAAAAACAACCGCAAATATCACAATCAAGACGCCTATTCACATGAGATATTGAGTTGATGAAACTTTATCGGACACCAATAGTTCTTTATGCGGTTTTCCTCAAAGCCTCTTCTCCAGTGTGAGCACATTCTTTCCATCGATACGCTCGTAGCGCACCTCATTCATGATCTGGCGGATGAGGAAGATGCCGAGGCCACCGATCTCACGATCCTCGGCAGAGAGGGTGATGTCGGCATCGGGCGCCAAGGTGGGATCGAACTCCTTACCGGTGTCGGTGAGCACGAGTACGATGGAGCCTTCGTGGAGATGGGCCGAGAGGTAGATGTACTGGTGTTCCTCCTTGGGGTAGGCATAGTTGATGACGTTGACTACGGCCTCTTCGAGTACGAGGTTGAGATTGAAAACCACGTCAGGGGTGAGGGAAAAGGCTTCGCCCACCTCTTCGATGAAGGTTGCGAGCCTGCTGATCTCTGAGATATCGTTTGCAAGGATGATTGACTTTTCCATATATCGTTAGCAGTATTTTATACACATTACAGTTATATCGTCGCTTTGTTCGGCGCCATCGGCATGGTGTTCCACTTCGGCGAGTGTGGCTGAGATGATACCACTAGGCTCGAGTGTGGCATTGCGGCGCAGCAGGCCTTCGAGGCGGAGGTCGCCAAACTGCTCCTTCGCTCCGTTCTCGCCTTCGTTGACTCCGTCGGTGAACATGTAGAGCATGGTCTGCTTGTCGAGCTGGAGCTCTTGTCCCTCGTAGGGGAAGCCGCCAAACAGCCCCAGGGGGAGGTTGGGCACAACATCCAAGAGGGCTACGCGGCCATCGGCACCGATGATGAATGGTGCATTGTGTCCGGCATTGCAGTAGCGGAGTTGACCCGTCGTGAGATCGAGCACGCCGAGGAAGGCGGTACAGAACATGTTGGATTCATTGCCATCGGCAAGGGAGTCGTTGAGCGAGGCGATGATCTCTTCGGGCTTGTCGAGGTGTGACGCTACAGATCGGAAGAGGCGGCAGGTGACTGCCATCACCAGAGAAGCTGGAATACCCTTGCCCGATACGTCGCCGATGATAAAGTAGAGCTTCTCGTCATCGATGAAGAAGTCGTAGAGGTCGCCACCCACCTCTTTGGCAGGGACGAGCTTGGCTGCTAATTCCAGGTCGTCGCGCTCGGGGAAGGGCGGGAATATCTTGGGGATCATACCCATCTGTATGCCGCGAGCAATGTGCAGCTCCCTCTCGATGCGTGCTTTGTTGGCTGTGGTGGACTTGAGTTCGTCGATATATTTCACCAACGAGTGCTGTAGATACTCAAACGAGTCGTGCAGTTCGCGCAGTTCGTCCTTGGAGCGTATCTGGGGCAACTCGGCAGTGAAGTCGCCTTGGGCAATCTTCTTTGCCACATCGGAGAAGTCCTCCACGGGAGCCACCACCTTACGGATGCCCTTGTAGCTGAGGGCAATCATGAGCAGCAGGGCGATGATACCCAGGATGATGAGCACACCACGCAGTGTCTTGACTTCGGCATAGAGCTCGCTGCGGGGGCATACGATGGCTACGGTCCACTGGGTGGTCTCTACGGGCGAATAGAAGACAAAGTACTTGCCTCCCTCATTGTCGCGCAACACCTGACCAGCACGGCCACTCAAGATGTCGTCTTGCATCTTTGCCAGCGACTTGTCGGTGTCGCCATAGGTCGATGAGAAGATGGTCTCATTGAGGATGAGCTCGCGGTTGGGGTGTACGATGAATGAGGCATTGCGGCTCACCATGAGGTTGTAGGAGTTGTCGAATGCCTGTATGCCGCCTACGAGGTCGGTGAGCCACTCGAGTGAGAGGTCGGCGATAAGCATGCCATAGAGCTTACCCTCGCTATCGTAGAGGGGTCTGGAGTAGGTGGTCATCATCATCTCGCCACCGCCATCGTCGTAGTAGGGTTCACTCCAATAGGGGCGGTCGAGGAGTTTGGGTATCTGATACCAGTCCATGTAGTGGTAGTCGTAGGTATCATCGCCCAACTGTATCGTACGGATGCTGTCATTCTCATCCCTATAGGAATAGGGGGAGAAGTAGTGCCCCTCGGAGGCGTAGTAGTTGGGTTCGAAGGCCACGGAAGCACCATAGATGAAATCATTGTTCTCGAGCAGGCGCTTAGTGATGTCGTACATCGCCTCAGGCGATTCCACGAGATGGGATACTATCCACACCGTGTTCTCAACGGCTATCTCCACGGAACGCAATACGGCATCAATCTGATGGATGGTGTTGGATAGCTCGCTATGGGCATGCACAGTAGCCTCCTCGCGCATCTTGCTGGCAGCCATATGCAGGAAGAGGGCGAAGGTGAGCGTGAAGATGAGTGCCGAGACGATGAGTACTCGTCCCATGAGGCGACCCGAGATGGTCTCCTTGGTCTTTTTCTTAGTCATTTTCATGGTTTACCTCCTATAAATCTGTTATACACGACAGGCTTGGCGATGTAGCCATGCTTGAGCAGAACCTCGTTGAGTCGGTCAAAGTCTTTCACACTCAGGGTATACGAGGAAGCCTCACCCTTGACATCCTCCTGCTCGGCAAGTACGGCCTCGAGCATCCACTTCTGGTTGTAGACGTTGGTGGGTACGTTCTCGGCCTTGACATACTTCATGACTATCGCAAGTGCCTCCTCGCGGTGACTGCGTACCCACTCCCACCCCTTGCGTGATGCCTCGGCAAACAGGCGGCACTGCTCGGGATGTTTCTTATAGAAAGCCTCGGACACATAGAGACCATCCTCGGGGAAATCGAACCCCATATCGGCAAAGCGAATCACACTCGCTGGCGTGATACCTGCCATATGGAAGAGCACCTGCTCGTTGTAGCTCTTGCACAAAGCGGCATCGATAGCACCCGATATGTAGAGGTTCAAGGGGTTGGTAAACTGCACCCACTCGATGCCGAGCTGCAGCTCGTCGTCGATCATATGGGGTATCTCACTGAAGCCCACGCGCCACTTACCCACGCGGCGGCCTGCGAGGTCGGCCATCTGCTTCACCCCCTCGACACGCGACACCAGCACGAGTGTAGAGTGCTGGGTGGTCTGCAAGAGATTGACAAGATGCACCTCCTCATCAGTTGCCATCATGGCCTGGATGAGTTCGCAGGTGATGATATCGGCTGTGCCATCCTTGAGCATATTCATCGAACTGTAGGATGTTGTAGGGTGCTTGAAGGTGACATCCAACCCAGCCTCAGCATAGTAGCCATTCTCCAGTGCGGCATAGTAGCCTGCAAACTGGCTCTGAGGCATCCACTGAAGTGTGAAGGTAATTTGCTGTGCATAGCTCCGTACAAAGAGTACGGAGAGCAGGCTGAGTAGAAGGATTTTTTTCATTGTGTGAAGAGGGGAATTATAATCGAATAATGAGAAATGAGAATTATGACAAGAAAAATAGACCATTGCTTTTGGCATTCAGACGGATAATTTTCAATTCTCCAAGTATCTCTCACGTAAAGTTTCCATCATCTCGGGTATCATACCGATGCAGACTTCTTACAATCGCTCAGTGATGATGCTCTTATCCAATACACCTTTTACATCGTAGAACACACCATTGGGTTTGTGCAGTCTTTCCAAGCCAAGCGAGTTGAAGCAGTCATGCTTCACACAGTAAATAACAGCATCATACTCACCGCGCTCAATGTCGCGTTCGTCAGTACTTACCTCTACGCCATACTCGTGCTTAGCTGCCTCCTTGCTTACCCAAGGGTCATAGACAAGGATGTTTGAGGAATAGGCCTTGAGCGAGTTGTATATATCCACAACCTTAGTGTTGCGTATGTCGGGACAATTCTCCTTGAAAGTGAAGCCTAGCAATAGGAACTTGGCATTATGGGCAGAGATATCGTGAAGGTTCAGACAGCGCACCACACGCTCGGCCACGTAGTTACCCATAGTATTGTTCAGACGTCGCGCCTCCATCATAATGCGCGGTACCACTCCTCGTGAGGTGGCACGTTGAATCAGATAGTAGGGATCTACACTGATACAGTGTCCTCCCACCAAACCGGGGCTAAACTTCAGGAAGTTCCACTTCGTGCCTGCAGCTTCCAGTACATCCGTGGTATCAATGCCGAGTGCGTTGAACACAATGGCAATCTCATTCATGAAGGCAATGTTCACATCGCGCTGTGTGTTCTCCAAAATCTTGGCTGCTTCTGCAACCTTGATCGTCGGAGCACGATGCGTACCATTCAGCAGCACTGAATTATATAGTTCGTCAATAATCTCAGCTGCTTCGGGGGTAGAGCCCGAGGTGATTTTCGGAATATTCTCTACAGTATGTTCCTTGTCACCAGGATTGATACGCTCTGGCGAGTAGCCGATGTAGAAGTCCTCGTTCAGCTTCAGTCCCGACACCTCTTCCAAGATGGGGGCACAGATTTCCTCTGTCACACCGGGATAAACGGTTGACTCATAGATCACGTAGTCGCCCTTCTTGAGTACCTCTCCTACTACTATGCTGGCATTCTTGAGCGGCATAAGCTCGGGGTTGTAGAAGTCATCCACAGGAGTGGGTATGGCCACTATATACATATTGCACACCTTAAGGTCATCAATCTTATTTGTGCAAACCATACCGTTGGCGAGTGCATTTTTCAGCGCTTCGGGAGTTACTTCGTTAGTGGAATCTATTCCTGCATTGATTTCATTGATACGTCTTTCGTTGATATCATAGCCGATGACTTGATACTTCTTTGCGAACAGACAGGCTAAGGGAAAACCCACATAACCTAATCCTATCACACCAATTATTTTCTCTGTATTCATATATTTAAAATATAACTTGTTTGTCAAATACCTTCAATCTGTGCCAAATCAGAGGTTTTCTTCGGATTCCACGGGTCTTTGTATGAGGAGAAGAAGAAGAGTTCTTTTGTATGTGCCAGCAGTCGGGTCAGTCGCAAGAAATAGCCCGTATAGAATGTGCTGAAGAAGAGGTAAGGCATCAGCCTTTTCTCTTCAGATGCCCTCTCTGAGACTAACATAATAACGCCAAATGCTACCAGGGAGAAGCAATATCTGATCAGCCATCCCACGATAAATATCTCTATTAGCTTGTCGGTGTGCATAAAGACAAGCGATATGATATAGAACAACCACAAATAGTTGAATATGCAGTCGAAAAGGAGATTCTCCATATTGGAAATCCAGTTAAGGAAACTGAAGTGCTTATGTGGCATCAGTATGTCGAAATGTTTACGCAGACGGAAGCGGATAAGCGACTTGCTCCAGCGCTGGCGTTGTTTGAATAGGGCGTGCCACTCTGTAGGCACATTGGTCATACAGATGGCATCCTCGGCAAAGTAGACTTTGTCGCCCGACTTCCTGATTTTTTGTGTGATGTCACCATCCAATCCAGGACCGATATCCCACATGCCAATCTGCATCAGTTTCTCACGTTCAAAAGCACCAAAAGCCCCCGAGATGATGTGGTAGATACCCAGTTTGTTTGTCACCATACGACCCACTTGGATGGTCTTCAGATATTCCAGAGCCTGCATTGAGGTGCATAGTGTTTCTCCGGAGTTACGTACCTTCACGCAGCCACCCACAGCCTTAATCTTTGAATCATAGTAGAAGGGGATGAGGATCTTCTCAATAGCGTCACGGTCCAGCGAAGAGTCAGCATCAAGGTGTACGATGTATTTTCCCTTTGCGTAATGGGCACCAAAGTTTGCTGCGCTAGCTTTGCCTCCACGTATGTCGGAGCGTAAATAGAGATCGATGTATCCCGCCTTTTCCAAGTCTCTGCATATTAGCGGAGTGGCATCGTCTGAGCCATCATCAACGATAATGATTTCATAGTTCCGATAGGTCTGTTCGTTGAGTGACTTTACCAATTTGTAAATGTGTTTACCCTCGTTCTTTCCTGGAGCAAGAATAGTTATCAATGGGTTTTCGATATATAGCTTCATTCTTGCTACCGCTTGCTTTCGTGCTCTGCTACGGTAGGTGATCTTGTGCCAAATTGCAATGCACAGCTCTATCAAATAATAGCGTGGAAACTCAATGACAAACAGGAACCAATAGGTGCTGATAACCGCATTCCATGACAGATTTCGGGTAAAGCAGGCAACAATGCCATCTATGATATCGAAACAGAAATCCAGCATAGCGGTTCCCTCTTCTTATTGATTCTTACTTATCCTCTTGATGAAATCATCAATCTTCTCCTCTTCGTACTGATACAAGAAGTCTTGTTCGGCAAGTTTTATGCCAGAGTTTCTCAGTTCAACGATCTTCAGCAGCTCCCCATACTCCTCCTCCATCTGTTTCTTCAGTGTATCCATTCTGCTCGATTGCACTTTGGCTGCCATAAAGATATAGTGGTAGTTGTATGAGAGGTTGTGGTAATGGTACCTCTTCTGCAGGTCATTCACAAAATGCATGATATTCTCGCGGTTCACCTCAGCACCCTCCACCTTGAATCGGTTGATAAGGACTACTTCATTCTTATCATGCGAGTAGGAGAAGAGTCGTATCTGCGACAGGAAGGAGTCGAATCGGGAATAACCTGCCCAGATGTCCTTACTTACGGCTAACAGGGCATCGTTAGAAGATAGGGCTTGTAATCCCTCTGTAGTGAATTCATAGCTATAGATGTCCTGTGCCAAAAGTTCCGAAGGTCGTGACGTTTTCTTGCACGATGCACAATACACCTTCATACGTGTGTGCAAGAATGTGTGGTTGCACTCTTGGCATGTATACACGTTGGCAGGGCGGTCATAGTCTACTCCGATATGGCGAAGCATCTGATGACACTTGGGGCAACGCAGTTCTCCGTCATAGGCATAGCTCGACTCCGGTGAGATATTGGCACATCTGAAGTGGTGCAGTACCGGTTCTTCCTTCAGACGCGAAGAGTCGCATTTGGGGCAAGCCTCCATATAGTATAGATGAGAACCCTTGCAGTGTGGGCACACATGGATACGGTCCTCAAACTTCTTTCGCTCGGCATATCCCAATTCACGCAGAGTTTGGTTGAAACGAACAAACTCGGCTTTCATATTGGAAATCATACTGTCCTGTTTGGCTACGAACAGAGCGGTATGTCCTTGGGCATAAGCCTCCTCCAATGATGTGGTAAAGGTATACTGACCTCTTGAGATGGCATGCTTGCACAACTTCAAGAAATACACGTAGTTGTTTGTCTTCACCTCCGAGATGTCAAAGAGGTCAATCAGTGCCAACCTGTTGCATATCTCCTCTATGCGCTCACCCATCTTCTCATCGTCAGGAGTAGCGGCAAAGCCATCCACCAATGGTTTCAGTTGATGCACACGCGGCTTCAGAGTGGCAGCCAGGAATCGAGGTTTCAGGTGCGACTTCATACCGGATATTGATGACATACTCTGTAGTTGGTACGCCAGCTCGCTATGAGACTGCCCGTAATCCTCAATGTAGATGGCATCGAAATCTTCCGTCTTGATGGCGTCGATACTATCCAACAGCACCAGTCCTCGTACAATAAGTATATTGCGTCCTCTGGGAGTGACTTTAATCTGATAATTATAGCTCATTATTCTCTATTATTAAAGTACAGATGATCTTTTACCTCTTCAGGAATCTCCAATCCTCTCGGGCTCTTGAGCAGGAGGTATTCTTCTGGTTTCACTTTTTCGTAGTCCTTGTTGTTGAAACGTATCAGTACGGGCATACCATTTACCAGTGACCAGAACGGAATCTTCTGTCCATGGTCGATACGAAGCACTGCGATGGCAGCAATGTGGTCTTTAGACAGGTTGTTACGGTATGCTTCAGGTATAGGTTCCGTGCGAGCTCCCATAGAAACTACAGTTGCCGTATACTCCACATCGTCATTGACAACAACGGTTGCCTTGAAGCCACGATTGATATATTTAGCTCTGTCGGGGGTAACATATGCCATAATATATACGTTGTCTTTTTCCAGATCGAAGGATTGTGTCTCTATGATATCCTCGCCACGCAACACGAGCGAAAGCTCTGATATCCAGTTACGTGTTACCAATCCCGAGTCGGCAGCTATGGCATAGTGCACAAGATTCAGTTCCTTCATCTTCTGCTTGTTGCGCACATTCTGTATGGTAAATCCTTCGCTCACTTCTCCCAGTCGGTCAACAGCATCTTTGGATTCATCGATAGCCTTCCTCAGTACGTGCAATCTCCGTTGTAGCGCTTTTAGTTCTTCGTCGGTCTCCTTATATTCGCGTTCCAACTGGAGCTTATGTACATTATCGCTAAGTCCGAAGCGGATGTTGTGGTCTTCCAAATCTATCTGCCGTTGTAACTCTGTCATCTTTGCACGCAGCACAGCGAGGTTCTGATAGGCCAACCCATACTGCACCTTCAAGTCGCGCGATTTTACGACAATCTCTGACTCGGTATTGATGTTGCCGATTTCGTGGAACCAGTCAAGCGACACATACGAGTAGATGGTGTCGCCGGGTTTTACCAGGTCACCATTGTGTTTGTAGATGTCGTGCACGAAGATATCTTCCGAAGCACGGAAACGCACGTTGTGCACCACTACATAACCGTTAAATTCTGCATACGCTATCTTGCGTACACAGTATAGGGCAATGACTATTATAATAAAGATGAAGATAGCCATAAACAACGCCTGTTGTTTACTCTGCTTCTTTTTGCGTTGTAGCAGTATCTTCTCTATTTCGGCTTGTTCTCTTTCGGTCGTAAAATGAAAATCTTTCATAATTCACCTATGCTCACTTGTTGATGATACAAAAGTCTAAAATAGATTGTTGATGTAGAAACTGTTGCAAGTCTGCAATACAGCAATTCCTCTTATATTGATACGAGTAATAGTTTTCCCAACACGTCAAGTAGTGATTGTATTCCTTTATCCTTGAAATGAAATTATACTCTCCTATATGACCTTGATAGTTTTCCCGACGGAGCTGCATATATTCTCTCATCAATCCGATGCGTTTCAGTTCTCCCTCCAAACCCCTGTTGGCTCGTTCGATATTAAGCAGTATATTCTCCACCTTATCCATCAATTGTAGCGTCATTACCTCTCTCTCCACAGTGACCTGTAGGCGCTCGGCCGACAGGACCTTCCGCTTGCGCGACTCCTGTGTCGAAAGCGGCAGTTGGAATGCGATACCTGCATCCACATTAGATGGATTCTTGACCTCCGGACGCACATAGTAGGAGTATCTCACAAATGGAGATAGACTCATTGCACTCCAATAGGTTGTATTCTTTTCCTTCTGTTGGAGGAGTTCTATCTGCAAGTCCTGCATCTGCAGTTGTAGTGCATGTTCACGAATATGCCTCTTTAGCCGTATAGTGTCAATCAATATGACCTTTCCTTGCGGTTTCATCAGCTGTGATGCAACGGGATACTCCCCAGGAATAGATGTCAACAGTCGTTCAGCAATAGCTTGGTCATCCATAATCTTCAACAACTCGTCAGTGGCAATGCTGCGGTCAGAGGCCAAATATGATTGCGCGTCATTCAGCAACTGCAAATTATTGATTCGAAGTTGAAGTATACTAGCCAACAAACTATCATATTCTATACGGAAATATTCTTTTTGCCTCTCTATCAGCGAGCGTATACGTTCCTGTTCCAAGGTAGCATGCTGCAGTTCGCCCTGGATATTCAGTTCATGAAGACGCCCTTTTCGGCTGAGAATCGAACTACCCAGCACGTTCCATCTCAGTTCAACCTGTGTCTTGGCTGAGTAGGACGCCAAAGCATCGTTCTCGTCAGGGTCCACGCCAAGTCCTTGCCCCGTACGATAATAGGTCTGTCCCGATAGGGTAAGTCCGGTCTCTGCCTTCAGAGCACGTTGCTGTTCCTCAACCCTTACGTCAATCAGCGAGTCTACAGCGTCTGGGCAATGTCCTTTCACAACAAGTTCATAAGTCTTGGTGTCAAGTGTCGATATTTTTTGTTCGCCTTTGAATATCAGTGAATCCAACAAGTTGAAATGAGTTTCAAATCGTTTAAACAGCAAATCGTCCTTCTCTTGGGCCGATATTCCGGTAGGCAACGAAAAAGAGAGTATGAGTACTAGTATTAATGTAACCACAGTTGCTACTTTGATGACATGAGGGTGTGTCGTTTTGACACACCCTCGTGTTATTTTATAGTATTCTATCCATTACTTCTCAATCAGACGGAAAATCTGTACACCGCTCAGGCCATAAGCCACGTAAAGGATGTCGCCAGATACGCTGACATAGTTGGCCGACTTTCCACCTGCATGACGATATGAGGTGACCACGGAGAGGTCTTCCTTGTCGAGGACAAAGAGTCCACCGTCGCCATAGGCAACATACAAGTACTTGTCGTCAAGAGCCAAACCATTGGCTGCAGCCTTCTCCTCGTCGAGTCTGAACGAAGCTACCTCGACACCATCGGTATAACGCTTCACACCGTTCTTACCCAAGCAGATATAGGCGCTGTTGTCTTCGAGATTAAGCACATTCTTACCATTCACGGGAGTAATCACATCCAAGGTGATGGTCTGTGTGGGAGCACTGAAGGTGTAATCCATTGCGCTGAACATATTCAACTCGGCCAAAGATTGCTCTGAATCCTTGTCTGTAAGTGACACAACGCCCATGTTAGTTCCGTCAGAGTAGACAAACTTTGAAGAACCTGCTGTGGGGATAGAGGCCACTGTACTGAATGAGTTAGCATCCAAGGTGTGATAGCCCTCGTTGGTGGTTGCATGCAGATAGTCACCGTTACGGATGACACAAGTTGATGAAGCGCCTTCGAGCTTAACCAGTGTAGGCTCTGCAGAATAGGTCTGAAAGATACCATCATTCAAATTAACAACCCCGAGGAAGGCTCCATTCTTGGGTTCACCACCAGCAGCAATGATGCGTGAGTCATCTACAATCAGATGATTGAAATCAAGAGTATAATGTTCAAAGAAAGAGAGAATAGAGCATACACCTTCAGACAGATTTATCACTTCGATGCAACCATGGTAGTTCTCACCGCGTGTATGGTATGACACGTAGGCCTTCTCGCCTATGGTCTGGATACAAGTTGAAGAGATGTCGTGTCCGTGATCGGGCGTTATCACCTGTGCGATATGCTCAAGACCGACAACGGGCTCAACTTCCACCTCGGGTTCCTTACCGAAGCCATTGTGGCATCCCTTGGCAGGGAGGTAGGTATTGCCATTCAGCTTGATGCTAGAGAGCCACTCCAACTCGCTTCCGCTACGATTGTCAATCTCCTGATAGTGGATATCCAACCATCCGGTGAACATATCCTTCACGTTGCTCTGGTGGATTTCAATCTTATCAGCAGAAAGCACAGCATACTCCATATCGCCACCCTCTACGGTAACGGTGCATGGGTTTTTCATATAGAGAGCCTCAGTATCGATAAGACCACCTGCATTGACCTGCAACAGAGAAGCGCTGTTCATCTCTACCTTTGGAGACACAAGGTGGCTACCCACGGTGAGCTCTGCATAGTTGTGTATGATCAGATAGTCATCGGCATAGACACCGCAACCAACCTGACACACAGCATGCTCACGTACCTCTACGACAGTAGCCGACAATCCGTCGCCCACGTAGAGTGTACCACCCACCCAAATCTCGGGATAGCAAAGGTCGCCAGAGGTCATGAATGTAGCGCCTAAGTTGATATTGAATCTGTCGGTACCTGTGATATTGAAATCTCCGTAGCTCAAGATGTTAAGCTCATGGATAGCCTTTTGTGACGGATAGTTAACCTTACCACCGGGCAATACGATGAGCGTACCTTTTCCCCAATAGTTTGTTATGGTGAGTTCACCGGCGATGTAGTATACATTCTCCTTAAACTGCACATCTGTAGTCAGCGATGTTCCTTCCGGGAGAAGATAATTCTTTGCCTCAGCGGCCCAGCTCTGATAACCACCATCCATAATCAGATCGTACTCGGGAGCTGTGGGAGCATCGGGCATCATAGATCGGGTGACACTGGGAGCTTTGTATGCCGAGGTTTTCTTTCCATACATTGTAACGCGCTGAGACAACTCTTCACTGTTGTTATTGACAGCGAAAGTAGGCTGTTGTGGCTCCTCATGGATTCTTTCCTCTTGGCAAGATGTAATGAACGTTGCAATTGCTACCATACTTAAGCATTTTGTAACTCTTGACAAAACACTCCATTGTAATAGTTTCTTATCCATCTTCTATACAC
>CANBEE010000052.1 GCA_947367415.1 uncultured Bacteroidales bacterium | reverse complement strand
ATTTATTTTGTTTCGGGAGCTTATTTTGCCTGTTCGGCCAATAATTTCCGTGCTGTTTCTATAATGGTATCTACTCCGCGAGTACAGTCCTCTTCTGTCATATCGACCTTCACATCGGGGTCGATGCCAAACTCTGTGTGCTGCATATCTACATCAAAGGAGGGGCAGGCCGAGAAGCGTACGCTCCAGCCATTGGGCAGTTCCGATGAGAAGGGCAGGCCCGAGCCTCCGCCGGTGCGGTCGCCTACGATGGTGACAAGAGGCAGGGTGCGCATGATCTTCACGAAATCGTTGGTGGCGCTATACGAGCTGCGGTTGGTGAGCACGCACACGGGTTTCTGCCAACGTATGCGGTCGGAACTCTCAAGGTATACGGGTTCGGGCGTGGAGAAATCGGTATGCCCGGGGCCTGTCTTATGGCAGATGTAGCCTGTGAGCACACGTTCGTTGGTGAAGCGGGCGGCCAGCGTCTCGGCATAGGAGAGGTTGCCGCCGCCATTGTTACGCACATCCACGATGAGGCCACGGCAGAGTGCCAGGGCATGGAGGCACTCGTCGAGGTTGCCTTCGCCGATGGAGTTGGAGAACGATGGCACGTAGATATAGCCAATATTATCGGGCAGGATGGTATAGCGCAGGCCTGAGGCTATCTTGTAGTCGGTGCCGAGATACTGCTTCTGCACCTCCTCGCTGAAGTTGGCGGCATACCCTTCGCGGAAGTCCCAGTAACGGGCCACATCGTGCGCGGCATAGAGGTTTACGTGTCCGTCGCGCAGCTCGTCGAGCATCTCGCCCAGCACCTCGAATAGTCCTGCATTGCTCATGCCGTCGTCAATCTTATGCTTGTAGCGGCGATACACCGTGTTCCAGTTGAGTCCATACTCCTCGGCCTTGTAGTCGAGGAAGCAGTACTTGGTATCTATGATGCTCCACAGGGCTTCAAAGTTGCCGGTGGGGGTATCTTCATAGGTCTCTACTTTTGTGCATGAAGAAAGAAGCACGGCGCAAAGCGCTATGAGAAATTGAAAATTGAAAATTGAAAATTGAAAATTATTCTTCATCGTCTAATAGAAAATCAATACGGTATATACTGCCTTGCCTCATCGTCGCGCCATACGTGGTAGAGGTTGCTCACGTAGCCCAGCATCACGGAGTGGGTAAACATGCGGTACTGCTGGTTGCCTAGCCTCCATTGGTAGAGGTCGCTGAGCATACTGAGGCGAACGGTGCACGAGCGGAACTGTACGTCGTAGCTGAGCCCGGTGCGTAGGGAGAGGTTATTGTGCAGGGCGGTCACATGCACGCAGTTCTCCTCGTGCCCGAGGTAGAATATCTCATAGTACGACTGTCCGTAATCGGGTGCGAAGGCAAAGCCAAAGAGGGGCACGTCGGCCTGCAGGCGCACACTCATCGGGGTGCCCCACAACGTGAAGGCATACTTGCCCATGGCCGAAGCAGCCAGGTTGACGCCGAGCTTGAGCTGGGCCGGGTTGTTTGAGTTGCGTAGGTTATAGATCCCTCCTATGCGTAGCTGTCCTTGTGGACCTACGTAGAGGCTCCATCCATCCGTATTCAGCGGACGATAATAATAGGTATAGCTATAGTCGGCCATACCGCCTATGGTGAGTCCGCTGCCCGAGCGGGGTGTGGTGTAGTCGCCATGGAGCGTAAAGAGCGACTGGGCAAACCACCGCCCATTCTCACACGTGAGTTGACCGAAGCGTTCACTCTGCAATGACACTTGTCCGCCGCCATAGTGCATGGGCGACAAGTAGGTATCGAGCAGACTCGTATACCCTCCACCCAATGAAAGGGTAAACTCCTCAAACCGGTCGCTCCGGAGTGGTTGAGCGTCCATGCCCTGCAGGGCACTTACTGTTATAATAAGAGATAGTAGAAACTTCTTCATTCCTTCAAGTAGTATTATCACACTTATGCAACAAAGTTCGCTAAGTTTTCCGAACTATGCAAGCGAATGTAGGGTATTTTTCGTATCTTTATGGTAAACCATGAAGATACTTGCACTCGCTATGAAAAAACCAAAGTAAACTTTGTTTTTCTCGCTCGTTTATTACTATCTTTGTGGCATAACCTTAAATAATAAACTTTATAAATCAGTTATTATGGCTTTACATATCATTGACCATCCATTGGTGCTGCACAAGTTGAGCATCATGCGCGACAAGAACACATCCACCATGAAATTCCGTGGCTTGCTCGAAGAGATTGCCATGTTCATGGGCTACGAAATCACTCGCGATCTTCCCCTGACCTACGAAGACATTGAGACACCCCTAATGCCGATGAAGGCGCCCAAGATAGCGGGCAAGAAGGTGGTGATAGTGCCCATCCTGCGTGCGGGACTCGGTATGGTAGAGGGACTCATGCGCCTCATGCCCTCGGCACGCATCGGCCACATCGGCCTCTATCGCGACGAGGAGACCTGCCAGCCCGTATTCTATTATTACAAGATGCCCGAGCATAAGGACCGCCTGGTATTGCTCACCGACCCCATGTTGGCCACGGGAGGCAGCGCCTGCGATGCCATAGCACGTCTCAAGGCCGACGGCTACACACAAATCAGACTGCTGTGCCTCGTAGCCTCGCCGCAAGGCGTGAAGGTGGTGCAGGAGCAACACCCCGATGTGGATATCTACCTCGCTTCACTCGACGAGGGTTTGAACGACAAGAACTACATCCTCCCTGGATTGGGCGATGCCGGTGACCGCATCTTCGGAACAAAGTAATTACCGAATTCTATTAAATTAATTCCGCCAACGTGTCCATTTATAAAACAAAGGTGTAAAAAAGTAGTTTGTCGCAAACTATTATCTCCTTTTAACTCCTTTATCTCCATAAATCCTATTAGTGAAAGTGGTATCTATAACACTCCAGCCCGAGCGAAGTGCCCGGGCTGGAGATGTTTTTTTGAGTCTGTCAGGGAAGTGTCCCCCCCCCGATAGTTACTCTATGGTGTTCATCTTCTTGTCCACAAGAAGTGCATCCTGCATCTGCAGGTCGAGGTCGCCGCTCTTGAGGGCGATGAAGGTAATCTCCACGAGGGTGCCGGTGCCGCTAATCACGGGCTTGTTGCCGGTGTTGACGAAGGTGGGGTAGAGGGCCTTCACACCATTCTTGTGCAGACGGTCGTAGGTGAGGTTGTCCATCTCGCGGGTGCCCACGGGAGAGGTTTCCACATACCTGAGCTGAGTGGCATCGTAGGGGATGGCCACGCTCCATGCGTTGACCTCGCTGAGGCCGTCGCCACGGATGATGACCTTCACCTCCTCGCCCTCGCGCACGCTCTTGGGAGCCACGAGTTGGAGCTTGCCGCCCAGTGTGCCCATGCCGTAGGTGTTCACGCCGCCCTGCATGGCTACGCCTACGGTGGCGATGTCGAAGGCGTCGATGAGGCCGTTCTTGTTGATGTCGCCGCCACTGATGTAGCCGTCGAAGTCGGAGTCGCCAGCACGCAGGCCGGTGTAGTTCATGTAGGAGGTGTAGTCGTCCTTGTCGACACGGCCGTCGTGGTTGATGTCGCCCTGCAGGATGGTCTCGGTGCCGGGCACCTTGAAAATGTACATCTCACGGCCCGAACCGAAGTTGCCACGGGCTGCAGTAACGTTGATCTTCACGTAGCGGGCGGGAATCTTCTCCTCGAAGTCGACAACCTTCACTGTGCCGTCGGGGGCCCAGTTGAAGGCTATGGGGTTGGTCCATGCCTTGCGGTCGGCACTGTAGGAGATGGTGCCCTGTAGGAGGGTACCGTTGCCGCCGTCCTCGCGGGGGAGGTAGTGGAGCTTGTCGAGCTGGTTGATGCCACCAAGGTCTATCTCCATGGTGAAGGGCACGGCGCCGCCACCCCAGTCGGTGTGCCAGATGCTGGCCTCGTCATAGTCGAAGAACTTATTGACACCCTGTCCGGGTTGGTTGGCACAGGTGGTCTCGGCCTTGATGCCGGGGATGGCAAACTCGAGCGGGTTGGAGAGGGTCTGCACCTTGGCCTCGGCCCACTGGGAGGTGCCATCGGCATTCACGGCACGCAAGCGGAAGGTGTAGTCGGTCTCGGCCTTGAGGTCCTCGAAGCGGAGCAGGCTGTCGCGGATCGTAGAATAGAGCATGCCCTCGAACTCAATCTCGTAGTAGTCGGCCTCGGGCTGCAGTGTCCATGAGGGGGTGAGCGCATAAGGCTCGATGTGCTCTTCGGTGAAGGTGATGGCGGGAGCCGCGAGCTTGCCGGTCTTGCTGGCCAGGGGGTCGCCCTCCTCAAAGCGGTAGCCCTCTACGGTGACCTTGATGGCGTTCTTGGTAACGTCGGTAGAGGCTACCTTCACCATCAGGCGCGGTGCACCGAAGATGCTCACGGCAGCCTCGGGGGTGCCGTGGGTGGAGAACCTGTTGAGCGAGGGCATGGGCTCGTAGTAGAAGGCATCGTCGGCCTTGGCAAACTCCTCGGCCGAAGCCACGGCGCGGAGCTCTACCTTGCTGCCACCGACCTGTGCCGTCACCTTCTTGGGCGCAGCATTCATGTAGATGCGCATCTCGGTGCGCTTCTCGGGCACGAAGCCCTCGAATGAGCCTGTGGTAGGGGCCACGGTGATGGTGGCCTTGCCGCGCTTGGCGCTACTGCTGACCTTGGTCTCCACGTACTCGCCGAAGAGGTAGGCCTGTGTGCGGCCATCGTCGTCGTACTCGGTGAAACTGCTCTCGCCGTAGGGGTATACGTCGTAGATGCGCAACGTGGGGTCTATCTCGTTGACATTGTTGTGCGGATGGGTGAGGGGCACGATGGCACCAGCCTTCACGAAGAGGGGCTGTTTCCATAGGGGAGCGTCGTAGCTGTTGATGATGCGTCCGCCCGTGTAGTGCTCGCCGCTGAAGTAGTCGACCCACTGACCCTCGGGGAGGTAGATGCCGTGACGCACGTCGTTGCCCTCGGCATCGGCTGCGGTGTTCTGATAGATGGGTGCCACGAGGTACCAGGGACCAAACATGTACTGGTACTGGGTAGCCTTGCCCAGGGTGTAGTCGTTCTCGGTATCGAGGAACATGGCACGCACCATGGGCAGGCCGAAGACGGCCTCGCGGGCGATGCTATAGGTATAGGGTGTGAGGATAGACTTCCACTTCAGGTATGAGCGGTTGATGCTGGTGGCAGGTTCGCCCAGGGCGTGGGGGTACTTCTCGTTGGAGCCCCAGCCGTCCATGTTGAGCAGCATGGGTGAGAAGGTCTTCCACTCATAGTCGCGCACGTTGACGGGCAGGTTGCGTCCACCGAAGATACCGTCCATGTCGGACGATACGTTGGGCTGTCCTGAGAGTCCCGAGCCGAGGTAGGTGGGGATATGGAAGCGGATGTACTCCCAGTTGCCACCCGTCTGGTCGCCACTCCACAGACCTGCATAGCGCTGTGTGCCTGCCCAGCCATCAAGGGTGATGATGAAGGGACGTGCATTGTCGCCATACTCGGGCATCACCTTGGCCACGTCGGCCACGCCATTGAGGCCAAACGAGTAGCCGGGGCCTACCCAAGCCACGTCGGTCTTGAGGATGCGTACACCGGCATCGCGCACCTCACGGATGATGTCGCGCTGCAACAGGGCCTCGACACCCTCCTTGGGGTAGAGGCTCGACTGTGTCCACAAGCCCAGCTCCACACCATGCTGGCGAGCATACTCGCCAAACTGGCGCAAGTTCTCCACGTTGCCCTCCAGGGTGCCTGTCTGTCCGTAGCCGGCACCGTAGCCGTCGTTGGGGAGAATCCATCCGAGGGGCATGTCGTAGGCTGCATAGCGGTCGATTACGGCGCGGGCCGAGAACTGGTAGCTGCTGTTCGTGGGCACGCGCACCTCGCCGCCTCCACCTACAGAGCCTGCCATGGCTACCGTGCCGTCAACCTTCTCACCATTGAGGGTCTCTCTGATGCCGCCATTGTTCTTCTGGCTCTCGCGGTAGCGCTTGCCATCCTCGAAGGGTACGCCGCCCTCGGGAGTCTCTATCCAATAGTCGCGGTTATAGGCGTTGAGGTGGCCCTCATAGAAGCCAAACTTGGGCAGCAACACGGGATTACCAGTGAGTTGGTAGAAGTCGCCCAGCAGGGCCACGGGACCTTCGTCGACCATCACGAAGAGGTCGAGGTAGTCGCCATCGTGCTGCATCTTCACGGTGCCGTCGGCCTCGGAGTTGAAGTCATACTGACCCTTCTTGAAGGTGTACCACATCACGCCGTAGCCACCGGTAGACCAGTAGAAGGGTGTGGGTGAGGTTACGCCACCGTCGACCCAGTTATTGGAGTTCACAATCTGTATCACCTTGCCGGTGTGTGAGAAACGGCCGTTCTGCATGCCGCCACCGTAGAAGTATTCCTTATCGCCGGCCTTCACGGTCATCGCGGCCACGCCCTCCTTAATGGTGGCGGGGGTGGTTTCCTCGAATACTACGCGCTTTGTGGCGCGGTCGGTGACGCTCATCAGGCCCGTTGTCTTGTCTACCACCACCTTGATGCGTGGGGTGGTCATCACGGTCTTGCCGGCACGCTCCTTCACGGTGAGGCGTGTGACGTCTCGGCGCGGGTTCTCCACGAGAATCTCTGCATGGGGCGTAGCCACGGGGTCACGCATCTCGCCACCCTGCGGGTCTTGGAACACACGGACGATGTCGTCGCCATAGAAGTCGAGCACACGACAGGTGCTGTCGGGCATGGTCACCTCCACAGTCGTACCGTCCACTTTCACTCCTCCCATGCCATCGCACTGGGCAAATGCCAGGAGAATCACTGCAGCCAAAGCCAATTTGGCGGCTACTTGGGAAAATCGATTCGATAGGTTTTTCATCAGTAAATGTTATTAGTGTCTGTTTAGCGTGTAAAATTATGTATTAAATATTATTTACCAACATTATTTGCCAACTATCTGCCTCCTTTCGCCATGACTCTCAACGTTTTTGGGATGTTCGTGGCTGCTAATGAACAGAAAATGCGCTTTCGGCATGTCAAAGAGCGATGTTGATGGGTACTGGAAGAAATGTGCGCCGAAAGGCTGTATGATAATTTTGTCCTATTTATTTCTGCTATCGTGCCATCTATTATACGAGATTATTAGTATCTTTGCATAAATCACATAGATAATACAAGAATCGAAGACAATGATGAATTATCGCACTATTGGACATACGGGCATGAAGGTGTCGGCACTGAGCTTCGGTGCTTCCTCATTAGGCGGTGTGTTTCACGCTATTGATGAGAGTCGTGCCATTGAAGCGCTGCACACGGCTGTAGAGGGTGGCATGAACTTTATCGATGTGTCGCCCTACTATGGGCATTACAAGGCTGAGACGGTGCTGGGCAAGGCGCTGCGTACCGTGCCGCGCGACAAGTATTGGCTCTCTACCAAGGTGGGACGCTACGGCAAGGATGGTGTCAACACCTGGGACTACAGTGCACGCCGTGCCACGGAGAGCGTGTATGAGAGCATGGAGCGGCTGGGCGTGGACCATATAGACCTCATCAACGTGCACGACATCGAGTTTGCCGACTTGCACCAGGTGGCCGAGGAGACGCTGCCCGCACTTGTGGAACTGCGCGACAAGGGCGTGGTGAGCCACGTGGGCATCACCGACCTGCAGATCGAGAACCTCACCTGGGTCATCGACCACGTGCCCGAGGGTACGGTGGAGACGGTGCTCAACTTCTGCCACTTCTGCCTGTGCGACGATAAGCTCACCGATTATCTCGACTACTTCGAAGCCCGCGGCATAGGCATCATCAATGCCTCGCCCCTGTCGATGGGACTGCTCTCAGAGCGCGGTGTGCCTGCATGGCATCCGGCACCGCAGCCGCTCGTGGAGGCGTGTAGCCGTGCCGCACAGCATTGCAAGGCCAAGGGCTACCCCATAGAGAAGCTGGCCATACAGTATGCCCTCACCAATGAGCGCATCGCCACCACACTCTTCAGCAGTGCCAACCCCGACAACGTGGCACGCAACCTGCGCTGGGCCGAAGAGCCTATCGACTGGAAGCTGGTGCAAGAGGTGCGCGACATCATCGGCGAGCAGCAGCGAGTGAGCTGGAGGAATAGTTGATAATTGACCTGCCGGAAGGTAAATAATAAATCATCAATCACAAATCATAAATCAATGAAAATCATTGACGCACACGCCCACCTATGGTTGAGGCAAGATACAGAGGTTGACGGACTGCCCATACGCACGCTCGATGGGGGACGCTCGCTCTTTATGGGCGAGATACGCCAGATGGTGCCGCCCTTCATGGTGGACGGGGTGAACAGCGCCGAGGTGATGCTCTCCAATATGGACTATGCGCAGGTGTCGGCAGCTGTCATCACACAAGAGTACATCGACGGCATACAGAACGACTACCTCATGGAGGTGGCACGCCGCTACCCTGAGCGCTTCATGGTGTGTGGCATGTGTGAGTTTCGCCGTCCGGGCTTCCTGCCCCATGCACGCGAACTGCTTGATGCGGGTTTCCGCGCCATCAAGATACCTGCCCAGCGACTGCTGCTGAAGGAGGGGCGCGTGAGCCTCGTCTCTGACGAGATGATGCAGATGTTTCGCCTCATGGAGCAGCGCGGGGCCATACTCTCCATTGACCTTGCCGACGGTGACCTGCAGGTGGGTGAGATGGAGGAAATCATACAGGAGTGTCCCGGGCTGAAGATTGCCATTGGCCACTTCGGCATGGTGACACGCGAGGGATGGCAGGAGCAGATACGCCTGGCACGCCACCGGAACGTGCGCATAGAGTCGGGCGGCATCACCTGGCTCTTCAACGATGAGTTCTACCCCTTCCACGGAGCCATACGCGCCATACGCGAGGCTGCCGACCTTGTGGGTATGGACAAGTTGATGTGGGGGTCCGACTACCCGCGCACCATCACCGCCATCACCTACCGCATGAGCTACGACTTCGTGAGCAAGAGCCGCAACCTCACAGAGGAGGAGAAGGCATTGTTCCTCGGAAAGAATGCACAGGAGTTCTACGGGTTTACCCACCTCGTGGAGCTTCCCTATATAAAGAATATGTCAGAATGAAAGCAATACAGATAACATCCCCGGGCAACCTTTGCGTTGCCGACATACCTCAGCCCGAGCTGCATGCCGGTGAGGTGCTGGTGAAGATTGGCTATGTGGGCTTCTGCGGCTCAGACCTCAACACCTTCCTCGGGCGTAACCCCATGGTGAAGCTGCCCGTCATCCCCGGGCACGAGATAGGTGCTACCATAGAGCAGGTGGGCGCCGACGTGCCCGACACGCTTGCCGTAGGCACTACCGTGACCATAAATCCCTATACCAACTGCGGACACTGCGCCTCGTGCATGAACAGTAGGCCCAATGCTTGCGAGCATAACGAGACATTGGGCGTGCAGCGCCACGGAGCCATGTGCGACTATATCGTGGTGCCTTGGCAGAAGGTGATACCCGTGCAGGGCATCTCATTGCGCGACTGCGCCCTCATCGAGCCCATGAGCGTGGGCTTCCATGCGGTAGACCGTGCACAGGTGACCGATACCGATACGGTCATGGTCATCGGCTGCGGCATGATAGGCCTTGGCGCCATCACACGTGCCTCGCTGCGCGGAGCCACCGTCATCGCCGTTGACCTCGACGACAGCAAGCTGGCCTTGGCACAGCGTATGGGAGCCACCCACACCATCAACAGCGCCACCGAGCAGCTTCACGAGAGCCTGCAGCGCATCACCCGAGGCTTGGGTCCCACGGTGGTCATCGAGGCTGTAGGCTCGCCAGCGACCTATAGGGCAGCCGTCGAGGAGGTGGCCTTCACGGGGCGTGTGGTATACATCGGCTATGCCAAGAGCGATGTGAGCTACACCACCAAGCTGTTTGTGCAGAAGGAGCTCGACATACGCGGTTCGCGCAATGCCCTGCCTGCCGACTTCCGCGCTGTCATCCATTACCTACAGCTGGGTGCCTGCCCCACCGACGAGCTCATCAGCGCCGTGGTCGCTCCCGAAGAGGCCTCTGAGGCCATGCAGCAGTGGGCGGCCGACCCCGCCAAGGTGTTCCGCATCCTGGTGAAGTTTTAGCAGCACCTCCCCTAATCACCTTTAATAGCCCCTAATACCCCCTAATTGTAAAAATCATCACACTATGATAAACAATAGCCCCCTCCATCGTGGCCGCAAGGCCACCCTCACCGCCCTCGTGGCCCTATTCTCCTTAAGTGCTACCACCCTCACCGCTCAGGTGACCGAGCGCGAGCGCCCTGCCGAGTGGGCACAGCTGGTCGAGGGAGCCCGTTTCATGGACCGCTTCCTGCCCATGCCGCAAGGCACCAAGGGAGAGGGTATCTGGGGTACCGATAGCGTGCAAGGCCGCTACGTGGACAATGGCATAGAGCTGCCCGACATCTCTTTCTGGGGCGGCAACATCCTGCAGACCTCCGATGGCAAGTATCACCTCTACGTGTGCGGATGGCCCGAGAGCTCGCCCAAGGGACACATGTTCTGGAGCAACTCCACCGTGTATCACGCTACGTGCGACAATCCCTACGGCCCCTTCAAGGTGGAGAACTCCGTGGGCAAGGGACACAACCCCGAGGCATTCCGCCTGGCCGATGGGCGCGTGGTGGTATACGTCATCGATGGATACTACATCGCCGATAGCGAGGATAGCCACGTGTGGACCTACGGTAAGCTGCAGTTCGATGCCCGCGACCGGCGCATCATCGAGGGCCTGTCGAACCTCACCTTTGCCCGCCGCCCCGACGGGTCGTACCTCATGGTATGCCGTGGTGGTGGCGTGTGGGTAAGCCGCGATGGCCTGGCACCCTACTGCCAGCTCACACACGAGCGTGTATACCCAGCCGTCGAGGGGCGCTTCGAGGATCCCGTGGTGTGGCGCGACAGCCTGCAGTACCACCTCATCGTCAACGACTGGCTCGGGCGCATCGCCTTCTACCAGCGCTCCAAGGACGGCCTCCACTGGGTCACCGAGCAGGGCGAGGCCTACATGCCGGGTGTGGCACGCCACGCAGATGGCGAGGTAGAGCATTGGTTCAAATATGAGCGACTGAAGATACGTCAGGACGAGCAGGGACGTGCCGTGCAGGCCAACTTTGCCGTCATCGACACCATCAAGTGGGAGGACCTCCCGGGCGACCGCCACAGCTCGAAGAATATCGCCATACCGCTCAACAAGGGCTTGCTGCTGGAGGTGCTGGGCGAGGAGCCCATCACGGCAGCCACCAAGCGCATAGAGCTGCGCATACGCGGCGAGAAGGACTTCAATCCGATGGCCGAGCTCGACATCGAGTCGCTGCGCTTCGGCAGCTACGATGAGGTCAACTACGGCCGTGGATGCAAGCCCCTGCGCACCCGTGTCGAGGGCGACGACCTCATCGTCACCTTCAAGGGCAAGGGCAGCGGCATCACCCCCGACGAGTGGGCCCCCAAGCTCATCGGCCGCACCAAGCAGGGCGAGATGGTGTTTGGCTACGCCAGCCTGCCCTATGTAGACTATCGCCCCGCGATGCTCTCGGCACGTCGCCCCTGGTACGATAAGGAGACAGGTGCCGTGAAGGTATCGGTAGAGAACTACGGCCTCTCGGCCTCGAAGCCTGCCGAGATAGCCGTGACCATCGATGGCAAGCCCATAGGCACCACCACCATCGGTGCGCTGGCCCCCTATGCCCGCACCACAGCCACCCTGCCGCAAGCTACTTTGGGGCAGGGCACCTGCGAGGTCACTGCCACCGTGGATGGCAAGGCGACGCTACTGGGTAAGTTTGCCATACAGCCCTGATGCGCCCTGCGCGTAGAGTCTGTTGAAATCACACGCTCCATCTTCTCGCGGTTGATGGAGCGTGCCAAAAATCATAATCAATATGCGATAATGCACAAGGGCTCTCTTACGGCTCGCCCAGAAACTGCACTATCGTGCGTACCTGGCTGCGCGAGAGATACTTGAGCTTCTCCTTATACCCCACGGCCCGCATGGCCTCCCACAGGCCGCGCGTGAGGTGCATCTCCTCGCGGAAGTGGCGCAGGGCACTGTCGTATTGATGGTCGGGGTAGTACATCTGTGCCAGCTCGGCGAAGGGGTAGGGTTTGATTTTGAATCTACACATGGTTATCGAATTAAAAATTACTGAATACTGAATATCTGAATACTTGTTTAGTGTTTAGAGATTAGGGGTTAGAGTACCATCCGGATGGTCAACTTTCAATTCTCAATTTGTCGCCCGTGGCGACGCAAGTACTCCTCCGTCTTGATGTACCGTTGTCGGCTGGCCTCGGTGCGGCTCACCTCCTCGCCATAGAGTTCGATGTATCCGCGTTGCTTCCAGTTGCTCAGCATCAGCGATAGCGAGCCGGTGCGTATGCCTACACGATGGCGCATGGCCTGTGCCTCCTCGCGGGTGAACACTTCGGGCAACAGGTCGAGCAGGTTTTGCGGCCCTCGGTGCTTCTTGTTTTCTCCCGCCGCCTCCTGCGCCTCGATGGCCTCGCCGAAGAGGTGCATCTTGCACCACAGGTCGTAGTGCAATGACCAGCGGACGAACTCCTCCATCGTCTTGTCCCACCGCTCGCCGTGCGCCACATAGAGCACCATGGCCTTGAGGTAGGCTATCACGTTGGCGCGGAAGGAGAGGTTCTCGTACACGCGGTTTTGCGACAACCGCGCCGTCTCGGCACACTCCTCCACCAGCCGCTTGGCCAGCGTCATCGCCTGCTTGCACTCGATAGTGCCGCGTGCCTTGGTCAGGCATTCGATGTAGGGGCGCAGCTCCTCGTCGAAGGCGGCATCGTAGGACCCATATACGGGCATCTCGGAGCCTATCTCGCGGGGCGGTATCATGCAGAAGTTGATGCGCGAGATGGGCCCGTCGGTGAGCACGCCCTGGAAGTAGGCCTGCCCCTTGCGGATGGTGGTCGAGGCGTTCCAGTTGAAGCGGATGCACACGCGCTCGCTCACCGAGGAGGTGCCCACGCGCGTCTGTCCATACACGTTGCCGGGGTCGAAGGCGAGGCACATGATTTGGAAGTGTGCCTTCGAGCGTGCCGAGGTTTTCAGGGCGTCAAACTGGTCAATCTCGTTCATCTTCGCGTAGAGGAAT